>NZ_JAGPBB010000028.1 GCF_018063565.1 Rhodoferax sp. | reverse complement strand
TCCAGGCTGTCTTCCACGCGCGCCACGTCTTTCAGGCGCACTGGGTTGCCGCCACGCACACTGACGATCAGGTCGCCAAATTCGGCGGCATTTTTCAGCTGCTTGTTGGCTTGCAGCACCAGCGTTTGTTTGGGGCCTTCGAGCGTGCCGACTGGTGTGTTGACGTTGGCGGCGCGCAGGGCGGCGGCCACCTCGTCCAGGCCCATGTTACGCGCCGCCAGTGCGTCGGGCTGCACCCGCACCCGCACGGCATAGCGTTTGGCGCCAAAGATGTTGATCTGTGCCACGCCGCTGATGGTCGAGAGGGTGGGTGAAATCAAATGCTCGGCATAGTCCTGCAAATCGGCTGGCGCGATGGAGGGCGAGCGCAGCGAAATCAGCAGCACCGGCGCATCAGCCGGGTTGACCTTGCGGTACGACGGCGGGCTGGTCATGTCGTCAGGCAAGGCACGCTGGGCGCGCAACAGCGCAGCCTGAACATCTACCGAGGCCGCGTCAATGTTGCGGCCTTCTTCAAATTCAAGCGTCAGCGAGGTGTTTCCCAGGGTGCTGGTGGAGCTGATGGTTTGCAGGCCGGGCACCGTCTGGAACTGTTTCTCCAGAGGCAACGCCACCGAGGTGGCCATGGTTTCCGGGCTGGCACCGGGCAGACTCGCGCTGACACTGATCACCGGCGTGTCGTAACTGGGCAGCGCCGCAATCGGGATGCTTCGAAAACCAATCACGCCGGCCATCACAATGGCCAGGTTCAGCAGCACCGTCATCACCGGACGGCGGATAAACAGTTCGGACAAATTCATGGCTGGCTCGACTTCTTGCCCATGGCAGACGCCGGCGCTTCAGCGGCCTGTGCACTGGCATCTGCAGGCGGTGCAGCACCGCCACCGCCTCCCATGCCGGCACCTTTGCCCATGCCTTTGCCGGCGCCCGAGGCCGCGCTGGCTGGCGGGCGCACCACCACGGCAGCATTGGGGCGCAGGTTTTGCCGACCGTCCAGCGCCAATTCCTCGCCGGGCTTCACGCCGCTGATGGCGGCATCGCCGCCATCAGCGTGCAGCAGTTTGACGGGTCGCAGTGTGGCCACGCCATCGGCAATCACATAAACGATAGGTCCGCGAATGCTCTGGATCACCGCTGGCTGCGGTACCACCACCACGTCCTTGAGTGTGTTGACGGTTTGCGCCACTTCCACAAACGCGCCCGGCCACAGTTTGGCGTCGGGGTTGGCAAACACCGCCTTGGCCTTGACCGTGCCCGAGCTGGTATCGACCGCGTTGTCCATGAATTGCAGGCGCCCTTTGAAACTGCCACCACCGTCGGCCAAGGTTGCCGAGACTTGGGCACCACCGTCCTTGAGGGCAGCAAGCGCGCTGGCAATATCGCGCTGCGGCACGCTAAAGGCAACGCCAATCGGGTCTAGCTGCGTCACTGTCACCAGTGTGGTCTGGTTGGCCAGCACCGCACTGCCGGCAAAAACCGCCACCGCCCCGGCACGCCCGGCATGCGGCGCGCTGATGCGTGCATACGAAAGTGCCACCTTGCTGGCGGACACCGCTGCCTCGTCGGCCACCAGCGTCGCGCCCCAGGATTCCACCTGGGTTTGAGCCGTATCGACGGCCACCTGCGACACAAAGTTCTGCGCCAGCAATTGCCGGGCGCGATCAAGCTGCCGTTTGGCATCGGCCAGGCTGACCTTGTCTTTGGCCAGCTGCGCCTGCGCGCGGGCCAGGTTGGCTTCTTCGGTGCGTGCATCCAACGTAAACAGCAGTTGCCCGGCTTTGACAAACTGGCCTTCCTTGAAGTGCACCTGGCGCACCGTGCTGGTGACCTGCGCCTTGACGTCCACCACAGTCAGTGGCACGACTGTTCCGGTTGCCTTCAGGTTGACGGCGAGGTCGCGCTTTTTGGCTTTGACCGTGGTGATCGACACCGGAGGTGAGGACCCTGAAGCGGCTTTGGCGGGCGCGCTGGCACCGGGTGTCGCCCCCGAGGCTGGGTTGGCCGGCGCATCTGCCGGTTTGGAGCAGCCCGCAAGGGCCAGACAGGCCAGCGCAGCAAAGCTACTGGCCGTAACAGAGAGGCGGCGTGTGAGGTTCATGACCCATGATAAATCAGTCAAATGAAATGTCTGGCTCGTGCCCACGAAGGCCGTGCAAAACTTTTGTAAAGCGCGCGACGCCGCGGCCTTTTAGCGTGCCTTGGCGCTGGGCCGCTCAGCGACCTTGTCGCGCCACGCCTGAAGCGCCGGCAAACCGTGAGCGGCGGGTTTGAACTTCATCAGTTTGGCAAACTCGATGGCGCAAAACGCGGTGATGTCGGCCACAGTGAATCGCTCGCCCGCCATCCAGGGCTGGTGGCCCAGCAGTTGGTCAAACCACTGCGCAGCCTCCAGCACCTTTTGCGCCTGCGACTGCCCAAAACTGGCAAACTGTGGCTGCTCCAGCACTGCCAGGCCAGGGTGAGTGTGACGCACGCTGTTGGCAATCCCCAAAAACAGCGACCACTCCACCCGTCGGTCGGCCATCTCGATGAAGGCGCGCTCCTCAAAGTTGCTGCCCATCAGGTTGGGTCCAGGATAGAGACCCTCAAGGTAGGTGCAGATGGCACGGGTTTCGGTCAGCACCCGCCCGTCGTCAAGTTCCAGCGCTGGCACTTTGGCCAACGGGCTCTTGGCACGGTAAATCTCACCTTTGTGTTCCAGCGTATTGAGGTCGATGTTCACCAGTTCGATGTTTGTGATGTTTTTTTCGACCAGGAACATGGTCACGCGGCGCGGGTTGGGTGCACCTTGGGCAACGTAGAGCTTCACAATCAAACTCCTGAGCGGGTGGATTGGCCTGTTTCGAGCATTTTGCGGGCGTTTTCGACAAACTGCTTGATCTGTTGCGGGTCGTCCCGCTGGGTATCCCGGACTGACGGCGGGTTGTTGATGCCACGTTGCACGGCAGGTCGGGCGCGTATCTGGTCGCACCAGCGCTGCAGATGGGGCAGATCGTCCAAGTCAACGCCCGACCAGCGGTGCGTGCGCACCCAGGCCCAGTTCGCAATGTCGGCGATCGAGTAGTCACCTGCCAGAAACTCATGCTGTTTCAAATGGGTGTCCAGTACCCGAAACAGTCGCTTGCTTTCACCCTGGTAACGGTCGATCACGCTGGGTATCTTTTCTGGAAAATATCGGTAGAACACGTTGGCCTGGCCCATCATGGGGCCGATGCCACCCATCTGGAACATCAGCCACTGCACTACCCGTGAGCGCCCTTTGGCATCGCGCGGCATGAGCTGGCCGGTTTTTTCGGCCAGATACATCAGGCAGGCACCCGATTCAAACACCGCAAAATCATCCGCCTCCCGGTCCACCAATGCTGGAATGCGTCCGTTGGGGTTAATGGCCAGGAACTCAGGACGTTTCTGCTCTCCCAGGCCGAGGTCCAGCACGATCAGGTGATAGGGCAGGCCAAGCTCTTCCAGGGTGATGGAGACTTTGTGGCCGTTTGGTGTCGCGGCACTGTACAGGTCGATCATGGCAGCTTCACCAGTGGAGGCAGCTCCAGTTTCACCGTGGCCGCGCTTTGCAGATCAGGGGCCAGGTAGGCGCTGCGCGCCTTGACTGAATGCAAGACCAACCCGTCCACGATGGCTTGCCCGACGCGATAGGGTTTGGCCGTGGCGCCTTCGATGGCAATCAAGGCACTGCCACGGGAACCGGCGCCACCCTGCGCGATCACGCCCAGCAGTTTCAGATTGCTTTGCGGAACCACCGCGCTGGTCGCGGATGGCGCTTGCCCGGGCCGCGCACCCAGCAGCCTGGCCACGGCCTCCGGGTCTGTGGGAGGGGTGTCCGTCATTAGCGGTGCTGACGGTTGCGCCATGTCGCGCCCGGGCCACTTCAGCACCCAGTATGTCGCGCTGGCAGCGGCCAGTGCGGCCAACAAAAGTGTCAGCAAACGTATCAACCAGGGGTTGGCAGGGGTTGGCTCGGGGTGGCGCAGCATGGGCACGATTATCATCGCATCACCCTTCGATTCACCATTGCCACAGGCCATGACCACTTCAATCCGTTCACCCCTCCCGTTTGACATCGCTCGCCGCTTCAGCCGGGGCTTTACTTTGATTGAGCTGATGGTGGTGTTGCTGATCATCGGTGTGCTGGCCGCGCTGGTGGTACCCAATGTGCTGGACCGTGCCGATGACGCGCGGGTGACCGCAGCCAAAACAGATGTCACCAACCTGATGCAGGCGCTCAAACTCTACCGGCTCGACAACCAGCGTTATCCGACGGCCGAACAGGGTTTGCAGGCGCTGCTGACCAAGCCGACCAGCCCGCCGGTCCCGACCAACTGGAAAACCTACCTCGATCAGTTGCCCAAAGACCCTTGGGGGCAGGCCTATGTTTACCTTAACCCCGGGATCAAAGGCGACGTGGATGTGATGTCCTACGGTGCCGACGGCCAGTCGGGTGGTGAAGGCAAGAATGCTGATATTGGCAGCTGGCAACCCTGATCCGAGCATCCGTCCACCGGCCGGTGGGGACGCGGCTGGCTTCACACTGCTGGAGTTGCTGGTGGTGCTGGCCATTGTGGGTCTGGCGTCGACAGGTGTGGGGCTGGCGCTGCGTGATGGTACGCAGGACCGGCTCGAACGTGAGGCGTTGCGTCTGGGGGCGCTGATGGAAGCGGCACGGGCACAATCACAGGCGCTCGGAGTGCCGCTGCGCTGGCAACCCACTGCGGCGGGTTTTGCGTTCTCAGGTGCCAACGGGCCAGCGGCTGAAGCAGCACCGATCACGCCGTGGCTGGATGCCGATACCCGAGCCAGCGTGATGGGGCCTTTGCCGGCCTCCACGCGTCCGCCGGGCCGCAAGGCAGAAGTCGGCCAGGCACTGCTCCTGGGCCCGGATCCGATCATCGCGCCTCAAGCGGTCACCCTGTTTTCAGCCAGTGAACCGCAGCGTCAGGTTCTGCTGGCGACCGATGGTGTACGGCCTTTTGCGGTGCAGGGCCAGCCATGAGCGGTGTTGAGGGTGCGCGTCGGTCAGCAGGGTTCACCCTGGTTGAAGTATTGGTCGCACTGGGGATTGTGGCGATTGCCCTGACGGCCGGGTTGCAGGCCAGCTCGGCACTGACACGCCACGCCAATCGGCAGAGTGACATGCTGCTGGCCCAGTTGTGCGCCGAAAACGAGCTGGTCAAGATTCGTCTGGCGCGCCAGATGCCCGGCGTGGGCGATACCAGCCTGACCTGTGAGCAGGGCGGGCGCCGCTTGCGTGTGGACTTGGTGGTGCGCCCTACACCCAACCCGAATTTTCGGCGCGTGGATGCGCAAGTGCTGGATGACACCTTGCCGATCTGGCGATTGACCACGGTCGTGGGACGGTACTGAGATGTTGGGTCACCCAAAGCGACTGGGATCTGGCGGCTTTACCCTGATCGAGCTGCTGGTGGCGATCGCCTTGATGGCGCTGATGACGGTGCTGAGCTGGCGTGGACTGGACGGCATCAGTCGCACCCAGACGCAGTTGCAGCAGCGCTCTGATGCGGTGCTGACCTTGCAGGCCACGCTGGCGCAGTGGGCAGCCGACATGGAAGCGATGACGTCACAGCCGGGTCAGCCCGGACTGGATTGGGATGGGCGGGTGTTGCGGATTCTGCGTCGCAGCAGCGTGGCTGCGGCCGAGGGCCTGCACGTGGTGGCCTGGGCCAGGCGCAGCGAAGCGGGCCAGGGCCAGTGGCTGCGCTGGCAGTCGCCCGCCTTGCAGGACCGATCCACCCTCGATCTGGCCTGGCAAAAAGCCGCACTCTGGGCGCAAACCCCCAGCGACGAAGACCGGCTGCGCGAGGTGCGCACCATCGCGCTGGAGGGGTGGCAGGTGTTCTACTTTCGTGAAAATGCCTGGAGCAACCCCTTGTCCAGCGTGGGCGGCAGCGCTTTGGGCGCCAGTGTCACGCTGCCTGACGGGGTGCGATTGGTGTTGCAACTGCCTGAGGGGTCAGGCATCAGCGGTACGCTGACCCGGGATTGGTCTCAGCCTTTGCTGGGCGGCGGCAAATGAGGCGTAAAGTGGTCCCGGCGCGCCGCTGTGCGGCCACACGCCAGTGTGGCGCGGCCATCCTGACCGCCATGTTGACCGTGGTGTTGGTGGCGACCCTGGCCTCGGCCATGTTGTGGCAGCAATGGCGCGGGGTGGAGGTGGAGACAGCGCAACGGGGCCGGGTGCAGGCCGCCTGGATTCTGGTGGGCGCGCTCGATTGGGCGCGCCTGATCCTGCGCGAGGATGCACGCCGTGGCGGCGCTGATTACCTGGCCGAGCCTTGGGCGGTGCCATTGGCCCCGGCACGCTTGGCCACTTTCTTGGCGGCGGAAGGCGGGCAGTCGTTGGTCACGGACGGACTCGCAGGCGAGGAAGAGGTTTTTTTGTCAGGCGTCATGGAGGATATGCAGGCGCGTCTGAATGTCACCAATCTGCTGGATGCTGGCAAGCTGCATGAGCCAACGCTGGCCGCATGGACGCGTCTGTTTGATCACCTCAAGCTGCCCGAGGCGGAGCTCGCCCAGATGGCGCAGGCCCTGTTGCGTGCCAGCCAGCCGATGCCTGCAGGTCAGGTGGCTGATCACCGACCCTTGCTGCCCCACGCGGTGCCAGAACTGCGCTGGCTGGGATTGACTGAGGCCACGTTGCAGGCGCTGGAGCCCTATGTGACCTTGTTGCCGGAGCGATCGGTGGTGAATCTCAACACCGCGCCGCCCGAGGTTCTGCTGGCCAGCGTGGCGGGTCTTGACATGGCGCAGGCGCAGCGCATGGCACAGGCACGCGCGACCCGCCACTTTGAAACGCTGATGGATGCCGGGCGTCTCCTTGGCGATCCCGGCATCCATTTTGATGCCAATGAGCACGGCGTCGCTTCGCGCTTCTTTAGCGTCACCGGCCAACTGCGGCTTGGCTTGGCCGTGGTGCAGGAGCGTTCGATATTGCAGCGCGACGGGTTGCTGGTCAAGACACTCAGTCGTCATCGCGAGGTGGTGTCGCCCGAGGCGACCCAGGTGCCCCCCCTACAATGAGTTGACCTCGTTTTATGTCCCAGTTGATTCTTTACCTGCCACCGGATAGTGCCAACCCCTCGGCGCTGTTTGATTACGTGCTCAGCCTTGACGGCAGCACAGTGGCCGCTCACGCCCGTGTGCCGTTGTCCTTGTTGCCCACCTCGGCGCAGCATGAGGTGGTGCTGGTTCTGCCGGCGCAAGGGTTGTCGTGGCATCAGGTCAAGTTGCCACCCGGCAGCCTGCCGCGCCAGGTGCTTGGTGAACGTGGTGGCACGCGGTTACGCGCGATTCTGGAGGGGTTGCTCGAAGACCAGTTGCTCGACGAGCCCGCACAGCTGCATTTGGCGCTGCAGCCACAGGCGGTGACGGGGACACCGGTCTGGGTGGTCGCCACGGCCCGGGAGGCCATACATGCCGCGCTGAAAACGCTGGCCCTTGCCGGTCACGAGGTGGTTCGCATCGTTCCGGAGCTGTCAGTCCAGGCGCTGGCAGACGATCTGTATGTGACGGAACAGACCAACGGTGCACAACTGGCGGGACTGCTGCGGGCAGACGCGCCGGATCACAAGACGGTGTTGAGCGACGGGGTGCTGGTGTGCCCGCTGACGGCCGAGTCGATTGCCTTGCTGGAGCCCGCCGCTGATGCGGCTGGACCATCGCCTGCGAGTTTGACGCCTGCAGGTCAGGCAGCGATGCTGCGCCAGGTGGTCGCGGAACCTGCCGTGGCGCAACTGGCCGAGCAATTGTTTCGTCGCCCTGTAGTGCTGCAACAGCGGGCGCAGCGACTGCTGCAAGCGGCACAAAGCGCCTGGGATCTGGCTCAGTTTGATCTGGCGCATGCACGGCGTGACCGGCGCTGGGCCATGTGGTCACAAGCGCTTCGCAGTTTGCTGCGGGCACCGGCCTGGCGCGCGGCACGCTGGTCGCTGCTGGCATTGGTGGCGGTGAACCTGATCGGTCTGAACGCGTGGGCGCTGCGCGAGCAGGCCAAGCTGCAGGCACAGCGTGATCAGATCCGTGCGGTGCTGACGCAGACATTTCCCAAAATTGCGGTGGTGGTGGATGCGCCGCTGCAAATGGCGCGTGAACTGGCGCTGTTGCAGCGAACCCGGGCCAAGTTGGGGGGCGCTGATCTGGAAGGCATTTTGTCGTCATTCTCGACTCTGGCGCCCGAAGGATACTCGCCAACAGCTATAGAGTATGTAGCTGGTGAGTTGCGTCTTACTGGCCCTGGTCTGGCGCCAGAGCAGCAACAGCAGCTGATCCGCGCGCTGCAGTCCCGTGGTTTGAAAGTCAGTCTGCAGGCCGACACCTGGCTGCTTGGCGCCGGAGGCCAGCCATGAGCTGGCGCGGCACCGTGCAATCGTATTGGCAGGCGCTTGCGCGCCGGGAACAGCGGCTGCTGTTGATGGCCCTGACTGTGGTGGGTGGAGCACTGCTGTGGTGGCTGGCGCTGGCGCCAGCGTTGGCGGTGCTCAAGGTGGCTGATCCGCAACGGCTGGCGCTGGATGCCCAGTTGCAGCAGATGCAGCGCCTGCAGCAGCAGGCACGTGCTTTGCTCGCGCTGCCCACGCTGACTGAACCTGAGGCGCGGCGCGCCTTTGATACCGCGCTCAAGTCGCTGGGTGAATCGGCCGGGCTGACGGTGCAAATGGAGCGTCTGGTGGTCACGCTCAAAGGCACACAAGCGCAGCCGCTGGCGTTATGGTTGGCCAGTGTTCGGCAAAACGCGCACCTGTTACCGGTGGAGGTGCGACTCAAGCGCAACACGTTGGGCAGCTGGGATGGTGTGGTGGTGTTTGTGTTGCCAACGTCATGAGACATTCTGGTGTACGCACGCCGAGTTCGCCGTGGGGCTGGGCCGTCTCGGGCATGGTGTTGGGTGGCTTGGGTGCGGTGCTGCTGTTTGCCCCGGCGCGCTGGCTCGGTGGCCTGGTCAGCCAGGTCAGTGGCGGGCAATTGACACTCGATGACCCGCTGGGCTCGGTGTGGGACGGATCGGCTCGCGTGAAATTGACCGGTGGTGCCGGCAGTCTGGATGCTGCGAGTCTGCCCGGTCGGATGGTGTGGCGCTTGCGACCTGCCTATTCTTCAGGTCCGGTACTGGCCCTGCAGCTGCAAGCCGACTGCTGCCTGACGCAACCCTGGGTATGGCGCCTTTCACCCGGCTGGCGCGGCGCGGCACTGGCGTTTTCAGACCATCAGTCGCAGTGGCCAGCGCAATGGCTCAGTGGTTTGGGTACGCCGTGGAACACCATCCAGGCGCAGGGGCAACTGGCATTGCACACGCAGGGCTTGCATGTCAACTGGGTGCAAGGTCGCGTGCAGCTCAGCGGCAATGCCCGCCTGGACGCGCTGGATATGGCATCGCGTCTGAGCACTTTGCGGCCCATGGGCAGCTACCGGGTCAGCCTGAATGGTGGCGCGGCACCCGAGCTGCTGCTGGCCACGCTGTCCGGGCAGCTGCAACTTTCCGGGCGTGGCGAGTGGGTCGGTGGCAAACTGCGTTTTGTGGGCGAGGCCAGCAGTGCGCCGGAGTCGCAGGCTGCATTGTCGAATCTTTTGAACATCATCGGGCGGCGCAGTGGCGAGCGCTCGTTCATCAAGCTAGGTTGAATCCGAATGGCAAATTGGCAAACCCGGTCCTCCAGGTCGACTCTTGCATCGATCGCTGTCAGCGCTTTTTTGACGGGCGCTATTGGCGTTTTTTCAAGCAATCTGCTGGCACAGACCAAGGCACCGGCGGCGCGAGGTGAGCCGGTCACCCTGAACTTTCAGGCGGCCGAGATCGAGGCGGTCGCGCGCACCTTTGCCAGTATCACCGGACGCAATGTGGTGGTGGACCCGCGTGTCAAGGGGGTGCTGAATCTGGTGACCGAAAAGCCGGTCAGTCCCGCCGTGGCGCTTGACCAGTTTGTGGCCGCACTGCGCTTGCAGGGCTACACCCTGGTCGATGCGGGGGGGCTCTACAAAGTGGTGCCAGAGGCCGATGCCAAGCTGCAAACCGCGGGTGTCACCGTGAGTGGTGGCGACACCGAGGGGTCGCCGCAGGGCAACCAGATCGTGACGCAGATTTTTCGCCTCAATCACGAAAACGCCAATAACCTGGTGCCGGTGCTACGCCCCCTGATCAGCCCCAACAACACCATCAACGCCAACCCGAGCAACAACTCGCTGGTGATCACCGACTACGGCGACAACCTGCGCCGCCTGGGGCGCATCATCACCGCGATGGATGTGGCCAACGCCACCGATGTCGAGGTGATTGTGCTCAAACACGCCATGGCCACCGACCTGGCACCGCTGGTGTTGCGCTTGATGGGCAACAGCACGGGCGCAGCGCCGGCCGGCCAGGCCGACACCTCGTTCAAGACCACGCTGCTGGCCGAGCCACGCGCCAATGCCTTGATTTTGCGGGCCGCCAATGCCGCGCAACTGGCGCTGGCGCGCTCGCTGATTGGCAAACTTGATCAGCCCGATGCGCAGGCCGGTGGCGGCGCGGCGGGCAATATCCATGTGGTGTACCTGAAAAACGCCGATGCCACCAAGCTGGCAACTACCTTGCGCGCGGCCGTCAGCGGTGTGGCGGCGGCCAGCCCGATTCCGGTGGCCACACCGGGTGCGCCAGCCATCGCCTCGACGGCGACGACCGGCGGGCAGATCCAGGCCGATGCCTCAACCAACGCGCTGATCATCACCGCGCCTGAGCCCCAGTACCGTCAGCTACGGGCGGTGATCGACCAGTTGGATGCCAGGCGTGCCCAGGTGTTTGTCGAAAGCCTGATTGCCGAGGTGAGTGTTGACAAGGCGGCCGAATTTGGCATCCAGTGGCAAAGCGCGCTCGGGTCGGCCGGCAACAGCGTGATCGGGTTGCTGGGCAGCAACTTTGGCACCGCCGGCAAGAACATCATCAGCTTGGCTGCAGGCGCGGCGACCGGTGCGGTGCTGCCGGCGCGCGGCCTGAACTTTGGCGCGGTCAAAGACACCAATGGCGTGTATGTGCTGAGCTTCCTGGCGCGTTTTCTGGAAGATTCGGGCAGCGGCAACGTGCTCTCCACCCCGAATCTGCTCACGCTGGACAACGAGGAGGCCAAGATCGTGATTGGCCAGAACGTGCCTTTTGTCACAGGACAGTTCACCAACAGCAGCACTGGCAGCAGCGCCACGGTGAGCCCGTTTCAGACCATCGAGCGCAAGGATGTGGGCCTGACGCTCAAGGTCAAGCCGCAAATCAGCGAGAACGGCTCGGTCAAACTCACCATTTACCAGGAGGTCTCGAGCGTGCTGGCCTCTACCCTGAACAATGTGCTGGGTCCGACCACCAACAAGCGCACCATCGAATCCAATGTGCTGGTCGACGACGGCAACATTGTGGTGCTGGGTGGGTTGTTGCAGGACGAATACTCCGGTAATACCGAAAAAGTGCCGGGTCTGGGTGATGTGCCGGTGCTTGGCAACCTGTTCAAGAGCGAAACCCGCAGTCGCAAGAAGACCAATTTGATGGTGTTCCTGCGCCCGGTGGTGGTGCGCGATGCGCGCGATTCCGAGCGCCTGTCGCTGGACCGCTACGACATGATGCGCTCAGGCCTCAAAGACAACCAGCCGTTGCCCAGCAGCCTGGTGCCGGTGAACGATTCACCCATGCTGCCCAGCGCACCCCCACCGGCCGGCGTAAAGAGCCTGACGGGTAACGGCACGCTGCCCGTGGCACCGTCTGCGCCAGCCAAATAAGGCCCGGTCGCAGATCTCTGTCTTTTGCACCACACCATGCGTTATCCATTGCCCTACGCCTTTGCCCGCACCCACCAGGTGCTGCTTGAAGACGACGCCGAGCAGCTCACCCTGCGGGTGCACGCCCAATCAATCCCGGCGGCGCTGGGCGAGGTGCTTCGTAAATACCCGCACTGTCGGCTGCAAAGCCAGGGCGGTGCGGCGCTGGTTCAGCGCATCAGCGCGGCCTACGCCCAGGGGGAGTCGAGTGCTGCCGCGGTGGTCAGCGAGGTCGAGAGCGACGCCGACCTCGGCCGCATGATGCAGGCGCTGCCGGCCATCGAAGACCTGCTGGAGACCGCCGACGACGCGCCCATCATCCGCATGCTCAATGCCTTGCTGACGCAGGCGGCACGCGACGGCGCCAGCGACATTCACATTGAACCCTACGAGCGCCACTCATCGGTGCGTTTTCGGGTCGATGGCACGCTGCGCGAGGTGGTGCAGCC
Organism: Rhodoferax sp.; assembly: GCF_018063565.1. GTDB lineage: Bacteria > Pseudomonadota > Gammaproteobacteria > Burkholderiales > Burkholderiaceae_C > Rhodoferax. The sequence goes on along the minus strand of NZ_JAGPBB010000028.1, from coordinate 29,934 downwards.
CAACCGGGCGCTGCACGCGGCGCTCATCAGCCGGCTGAAGATCATGGCCGAGCTCGACATTGCCGAACGTCGCTTGCCGCAGGACGGGCGCATCTCATTGCGCATCGGCACGCGGGCGGTCGACGTGCGGGTGTCGACCCTGCCCAGCGCCCACGGCGAGCGCGCGGTGCTGCGTCTGCTGGATAAGTCTGAGGGGCGCTTAAGCCTGGAAGCCCTGGGAATGCAAGGTGATGTGCTGCAGAAATTTGAGCGGCTGATTGCCCAGCCACACGGCATTGTGCTGGTGACCGGACCGACTGGCTCGGGCAAGACGACTACTTTATACGCCGCCTTGAGCCGGCTCGACGCCGGTCGCAACAACATCATGACGGTGGAGGATCCGATCGAGTACGAGCTGGCCGGGGTGGGTCAAACCCAGGTCAACCCCAAGATCGAGCTCGACTTTGCCAAGGCACTGCGCGCTATCCTGCGGCAAGACCCGGACATCATCATGATTGGCGAAATCCGTGATTTCGAGACAGCGCAGATTGCCATTCAGGCCTCGCTGACCGGTCACCTGGTGCTGGCGACCTTGCACACCAACGACGCCGCCAGTGCCGTGACACGACTGACCGACATGGGCGTGGAGCCGTTCCTGTTGTCGAGTTCCTTGCTGGGGGTGCTGGCGCAGCGTCTGGTGCGAAAACTGTGTTCGCAGTGCAGGCAGGGTGCGCTCCCGGGTGCAACCGCCGTGGATCTGAGCGGCGTCTATCAGCCGGCCGGCTGTGAGCATTGTGGCCACACCGGTTATGCGGGGCGCAGTGGCGTGTTTGAGTTGCTGGTCACCGATGATGCTATCCGTGCCCAGATTCACGGCCGCGCGGCCGAGGCCGATATCCGTGCGGCGGCGCAAGCTGCTGGCATGATGCTGATGCGGGAAGACGGTGAGCGGCTGGTACAACGGGGGCTGACCAGCCGCGAGGAACTTTTGCGGGTCACGCGCGATTGAGCCAAGTTGAGTGAGATTTTTACATCTAGCCCATACCTGTAAAGCATTGTTAGCTATTGAAATTGATTATTTTTCTGCATTTCATCTGGAGCAAAGCCCATGGCAGCGATTCCCCCGGTATGTGAGTTCGGCTGGTTAGCCCCCAGCTTTAACCTGCCTGGTGTGGATGGGCGGCGCTGGACCTTGTCTGAAGTGCAAGGACAGCACGGCACGCTGGTGATGTTCATTTGCAACCATTGCCCGTATGTGCAGGCGATTTTGCCGCGCGTACTGGGCGTCGCACGTGAACTGCTGACGCTCGGTCTGGGTGTGGTGGCCATCTCATCGAACGATGCCACGACATATCCACAAGACAGTTTTGACAACATGAAGGCACTGGCGCGCGCGCAGGATTTTCCGTTCCCCTATTTGTACGACGAAGACCAGTCGGTTGCCCGGTCCTGGGGGGCCGTATGTACACCGGACTTTTTTGGTTTGAACGCAGCCGGGCAGTTGCAGTATCGGGGTCGCTTTGATGCGTCACGCAAGGAGGCGGCTCCCGCGGGAAGTGCGTGTGATCTGCTGGAGGCCATGCGACAGGTGGCGCAGACCGGCCACGGTCCGGCTCAGCAGGTTGCCAGCATCGGCTGTTCCATCAAGTGGAAAGACGGTTGACTCTGCATGCCAGTCTACGCTTTCGAAGCCCTTGGCACCGCCGGTGATACACGCCGCGGCGTGATCGACGCGGACTCTGCCAAAGCGGCGCGGGGACAGTTGCGCCAGCAAGGACTGGTGCCCTTAAAGGTGGAACCTGCGGGCACGTCGACTGCGGCAGGCGCGACCGGTGCGGGCTGGAGCTCGCGACGTCCGGTGTTCAGCGCGGTTGCCCTGACGGTCTGGACGAGACAGTTGGCGGGCCTGGTTTCGTCGGGCTTGCCATTGGAGCGCGCGCTTACTTCGCTGTCCGATGAGGCGGAGAAAGCACCGGAGCGCGAGTTGGTGGCAACCCTGCGGGCCGAGGTGAATGGCGGATCCCCATTTGCCAAAGCCTTGTCCCAGCATCCGCGCGAGTTTTCAGCGATCTACGTGGCCGTGATCGGTGCCGGTGAACAAAGTGGCGACCTCGGGCTGGTGCTGGAGCGACTGGCTGACGATCTGGAAGAGCAGCAGGCGCTCAAGGCCAAGCTGATCGGCGCGGCACTTTACCCGGTCATCGTGTCACTGGTGGCGCTGGTGATCGTGCTGTTCTTGGTGACCTATGTCGTGCCTCAGGTGGCGCAGGTGTTTGCCAGCAGCAAACGGGCGCTGCCGCTGTTGACCGTGGTGATGATTGGTGTGAGCAGTTTTGTGCGCAGCTATGGCTGGCTGCTCCTGCTTGCCATGATTTCGGGAGCGATCAGTTTAAGACTGGCCATGGCTAACGCACAGTTTCATGAAAAAGTGGATGCTGCCTGGTTGAATCTGCCGATATTGGGCCGTTTGTCACGCAGTTACAACGCCGCGCGGTTTGCCAGCACGCTGGCCATGCTGGCAGCGGCCGGTGTCCCGATTTTGAAGGCACTGCAAGCAGCGGCAGAGACCTTGTCGAACCGCGCCTTGCAACAAGACGCTCAGGATGCTTTGGTGCTGGTGCGCGAGGGCGCGCCGCTGGCCACTGCGCTGGCACAGAAAAAGCGGTTCCCGCCGCTTTTGGCCATGTTTGCCCGCCTGGGCGAGCAAACCGGGCAACTCCCGCTGATGCTGCAACGCGCCGCCAGGCAATTGGGCACCGAGGTGCAACGCCGTGCCATGCAACTGGCGACCCTGCTGGAGCCGCTACTGATTGTGGCCATGGGTCTGGTGGTGATGTTGATTGTGCTGGCGGTTTTGCTGCCCATCATTCAGCTGAACCAGCTCGTTAAATGATTGAAAGGCTGGGATGGCCCGGGATTTTGCGATGGCTCACCGTCGCATTTATGTAAGAATCAGCTCAACATGCCTTGGCAGGCATCCGTATGGCGTTTATATTGGCGCTGACCATAGGGCGGATAGCCTAGGCGTCTATGCGCTGCTGTCCTATAGTTCCATGTTTTAGTATGAATGTCCGAATTCGACTCGTGAATGCAATCCTGTGTTTCAGCCTGGCGGCTGGAATAGCGTTTCACGCCCACGCGCAGTCAAAGGCAAGTGCCCAGGACATTCAGAATCAGTGCACGGTGGGGGAAATTCCGGCTATTGATCAGTTGACGGTGTCGTGGACGGGCGATTGTGTAGAGGGCAAGGCCGCGGGCGTGGGCGATGTTTTGGGTTTTGGTGCGGGGGAGCTGCGATACATCCTGCGCGGCCTGTTTACCGCTGGTAGATTGACCCGTCTGGATGACATTCAGGACTGTAGCAATGACCGCTGTGTCGAGAAGGTGGCACCTGCTTTGCTGCGCCAGCATGTTGTTCTGCACCAGTTGCGTCAGACAAGCCCAAAATCTGCAGCGCCGGCACCCGGTCCGGCGCCGGTGGTCCGTCCAACTGTTCAGGGTACGTCCCCTGTAGCCGAATCGCCTGTCGCAGTCTCAACGCTAGCAAATGGCCCGATCGTTGAAATTCGGGCGGAAGACGCAGTTTATAAAGGTCGATTCACGCTCGACAAGAAGTCGGGGCTGATTTCCGGTGAAGGGCGGGTCGAGTTTTTTGACCGGAGGTCATTTGAGGGTCGCTTGGAGGCTGGGCAAAAAATCGGGCAAGGCACCTATGTCTGGTTGGACGGCCAACGCTACAAGGGCGAATGGCGCAACGATCAACCGGACGGCGAGGGGGAATGGTCGTCGCCAAAGGGTGATGTATATACCGGCGGCTTCCGCGCCGGCAAACGGATGGGGCAAGGTCGGATGGTATATGCCGAAAAGACCGAATACAACGGTGCCTGGCAGGACGATCGCCCGTCCGGGCAAGGGGTGTTCAAGTTTTCTAACGGTGACGTTTATCAGGGCCAGTTTTTGGCTGGTGAGCAGTCGGGCATTGGCACGCTGACCCATCGCAACGGGGACCGTCATACCGGCACCTGGCTCAAAGGTATGCGTGACGGCAAAGGTGTGGCAGAGTGGAAGGATGGTCAGCGTTATGAGGGCGACTGGCGCGCCAACCGTAAGGAAGGGCAGGGCGTCATGCGTTTTGCCGACGGTGGCAGTTATGACGGTGCCTGGGTGAATGACAGACCGGTGGGGCAAGGTGTGATCAAGTTTGCCTCGGGCGACACTTATACCGGGCAGGTCCTTGACGGTGTACCGCAGGGCAAGGGTGTGTATACCTGGGGTTCTGGTGACAAGTTTGAAGGTGAGTTTGCGGCGGGCCGCCCGACGGCCAGTGGGGTGATGACGTTTTATATCCCACCGCCTGCGGAGGCGGCAGCGGCGGCTGATGCGCCGGCGGGTGCTGCTTCGGCGGAAGGGCCGGTCGCCGAGGCATCGGCCAGTGTATCTGCGGCCACCTTGTGTTCGCGTGCCTATAACCGCGCCCGGAATGTCGCAGCCCTGAAGAAGTTCATGGAGTCTTTCCCGCAGGATGAATGTGATCGCCATACACTGGCTAAAAACAAGATCGCTGCACTGGAAGAAAACGAGCGCAAGTTGGCCAAGCAGCGGGAAGATCGCGAGGCGCAGGCCAAGGCGCTGGTGGGCCTGGCGGTAGCTTACCGGCAGGACTTTACCCATTGTGTCGGCCCTCAAGGCAAATGCCAGAACGTGGTGTACAGTTTTGAAGTCAAAGGCAAGATACGCGAAGTCAGCGTAGCGCGACAGAATGTGATGTTGCTGGTGACCGCTGTGACCTTGCTGGGCAACGAAAAAGGCGCACCCGCCGATCTTTTTGCCGAGGGCAAGGCAGCCGCAGTCGACGCGGTCAGAAAACGCATGGTTGGCAGCACGCAAACCAAGACCGAAGCTGAAGTCGGCATGGAGTTTTAGAAACACCGCTGCAGGAAGGTTTATTTGCTGTTATCTTTTGTCGCAACGAAATCTGAAAGTCCATAGTGTCAACTCCGTCAACCAATTTGCTGGCCACACACGCCAATTGCCTGCCCATCGGTACGGTGATTGCCGACTTCGAGATCATTGGTCTGGTCGGTGAGGGCGGGTTCGGCATTGTTTACCTGGCCAAGGACGTAAATCTTGACCGCGTGGTGGCGGTCAAGGAGTTCATGCCATCGGCTTTCGCAGGGCGGGTGGAAGGGGTGCGGGTCGCCGTGCGCGCGGCCAATCACCAAGCGACCTACGAGGCTGGATTGCGCAGCTTTATCAACGAAGCCAAGATGCTGGCCAAGTTTGCCCATCCTTCTCTGGTGGAGGTCTATCGATTCTGGGAGGGTAACGGCACCGCCTACATGGCCATGCGTTATTACTCCGGCGAGACGCTGCGCCAGCATCTGGCACGCGGCGACATGGTTTTTGATGAAGAAACCATCGCCCAGACCATGGCACCGGTGTTTGACGCGCTGGAGATGTTGCACCGTGAGCAGGTTTACCACCGTGACATCGCCCCTGACAACATCATGTTGGCGGACGGGCGGCCCGTGCTGCTTGACTTTGGCTCGGCCCGCCGCATCATTGGTGACGGGACGCAGGCACTGACCACAGTGCTCAAGCCGGGCTACGCACCCATCGAACAGTATGTGGATGACGGCACCATGAAGCAGGGTCCGTGGACCGATGTATACGCGCTGGGCGGGGTGCTTTACCACCTGGCAACCGGCAAACCGCCCATGCAAGCGGTTTCGCGTTTGCTCTCTGATCCGCTGCAAACGGTTCAGGCGCTCACGGGTGAGCGGTTTTCGAGTGTGTTTTCGGAAGCCGTGTCCAAGGCCATGGCGGTCCGGGTTGAAGACCGCTTGCAGAACATCCAGCAGTTCAGTGAGATGCTGGGCTGGACCATCGCCAAGCCCACGCGGGTCATGACCTTGCCCAGCGCATCGTATGCGCGTCCCGGGGACCGGATTGAGCCGACCTTGCTGGCCGATTCGGATGCCACGGTGGTGGTTTCCCCCAGCGTCAGTCGGCAAATCACGCAAAATGTGACGCAAATGGCGGCGCAATCTGTGAGCACCCCATCGACACGTGCTGATCGTTCAGCGAAGGCTGCCGCAGGACCCCTGGCAGCGCCCGTTGCCAAGAAGGACATCAAGGTGCCGTTGATAACGGTCGGTCTGGGGGTAGCCATCATTGCCGGTTACCTGGTGATGCGGCCGGCCGCAGTCGAGAGTCCGTCTCCGGCCAGCAAGCCAACCACACCCGAGACAAAGGCCGCGTTGCCTGCGCCATCGGTGCAGACCATGCCAGGACTAGTGGTCGCTGCGAGCGCAGTGCCCGCAGTGTCAGTGGCGACCACCGGTCTGGTGAAGCTCAATATCGTACCTTGGGGCACTGTGGTGGTCGACGGGATTACCCGCGGCATCTCCAACAGCACGCAGTTGCGCCAGCTCGAACTGTCGATCGGGCCGCATACCATCGAAATCGCCAAGCCTGACTCACCAACCTTTACCCAAACCATTGTGGTGACGGCTGAGTCTGCGCAGTCCATATCGCATACATTCAAATGAAAACGACATGAATACTCCGAGTCCTGTGTTGAAAACTGCCTCCAGCTCGCTTCCGGTCGGGACGCGACTGGCCGAGTTTGAGATCACTGGCGTGATTGGTGAGGGTGGCTTCGGAATTGTTTACAGTGCACACGACTCGAGTCTTGAGCGCATCGTGGCACTCAAGGAGTATTTGCCTTCCGCGTTCGCGCAGCGTGCGTCCGATGGCGGGGTGACGGTGAAGTCTGAGGAGCATCGAAAGACCTTCACTGCGGGTTTGTCGAGCTTCATCAACGAGGCCAAGATGCTGGCCAAGTTTTCGCACCCCGGCCTGGTTGAAGTGTTTCGCTTTTGGGAGGCCAATGGAACCGGCTACATGGCAATGCGGTATTACCGGGGCGTCACTTTGCGCGAGACCTTGAGGTCGTCGCGGCAACAGATTACTGAGCAGTGGCTGTGCGAGACACTTGACCCCATTTTGCTGGCGCTCAAGGAACTGCACAACGAGCGTTGTTTTCATCGCGATATCGCACCCGACAACATTTTGGTATTGCCCAACGGCAAGTCGGTGTTGATGGATTTTGGCGCGGCACGCCGGATCATCAGTGGCATGACCCAGGCGTTGACCACGGTTTTGAAGCCAGGGTATGCGCCTATTGAGCAGTATTACGATGATGGGTCGATGCCGCAAGGTGCCTGGACCGACATCTACGCCATTGGTGGCTTGTTGTACCACGTGATGACCGGCAAAGTGCCTGTTCAGGCCATCTCACGCATGATGAGTGACCCGCTCAAGCCAGTGGCCGAAATCGCCGTTGGAGAATTCTCCGAGCGACTGTCAGGCGTTGTCATGAAATGTATGGCGGTGTTGCCCGAAAACCGGTATCAGAGTATCGAGGAGTTACGCGCCGCGTTGGGTTGGGTCACCACGCCCTTGGTCTCGACCGTCATCCATAAACCAATCACCAAACCGGCACCGGAAGCAGATTTTCAAGCCACCATGCTGATGACTCCCGCCGCACCTGAGCGACAGGCTGTCGTCGAGTTTGCGGCGTCAGCAAACAAACCGCCGCCGGCAGTGCCAGAGCCAGTGGCTGCTGCGTCCGGTGCGTCGATTGACGATTTGTTGTTGGCACCGGTTGATGCGCCCAGGGCACCTGTCACGCCTGTGCCAGCCAAGGTGCTCGAACCAAACAAGAAAGCAGCGGTGCCGGGGGCGAGCTCGACGGTGGCTGCTGCGAGCAAACCCAAACCCAAGTCTTCTTCAGGCCTATGGTTGGGCCTCGCTGCCGTGGCTTTGTTGCTGGTCGGCGTGGGTCTATTTATGTCGGGTGCATTCAACGCATCTGGCCCTGGTGAGCCACCTGCGCCGCTGGCTGGCCCGGTTGCCAGTGTGCCCGCTCCAGCTCCCGTGGCGTCAGCACCGGAGGTGGTTAGCGCCCCGGCTGTGGCTGTGGCTGCGTCAGAATCCGTCAGTCCATCCCCGGTGCCTCCAGAGCCGACTGTCGTGCCGGTTGTCGCTCCTGTTGAGGCGGCACCCGTGGCCAGCCCGGTCGCTTTGCCAGTCGCCTCCGCGGCAAAACCCCCGGCAGATCCGACAACCGGTCTGGTGCGTGTCGAACTGGTGGGCGGCTGGGGCACAGTTTTTGTGGACGGCCAAGCGAAGGGCACCGTCCCACCGGTGTTGTCGATCAGGTTGCCGGCGGGTTCCCATGACATTGAAATCCAGAACCCTGCTGTTGAAACCGTCAAACGGACGGTCAAGGTGACGCCAGGCAAGACCTCGGTGCTGCGGCATAACTTTGCCAAATACTAATTTTCGATTTCAGTTGGAGTATTCATGAACAAGACATCTACGTGGCTGTTGATCGGCCTGATCGGTATCGCTGTAGCGGGTTGTGCAACCGCGCCAGCGCCTTACAAGCAGCCAGCCGCGGCACCCGCGCAAGCGCCTGCGCCGCAACCGCCGGTGGTGCCCGTTGTGACCCCACCGCCACCGCCACCTCCTGTGGTTGTGGCTCCAGAACCCTCTCCCAGTGAGAAGAACCTCGCTGATGCCGTAGCAAGTTTTGAGCGCGGCGAGTACACATCGGCCATGAAGCAGTTGTCACCGCTCACCACGGACCCGGCCCTGAACATACCCGGGCAGCTCAAGGCGTTGAAAACTCTGGCCTTTTCCCAGTGTCTGACCCGTGCAGTCGTTGCCTGCCGCAAAACCTTCGAGCTTGCCTTCAAACTGGACCCGGGATTTGATCTGGCTGCAGCTGAGCAGGGGCATCCGGTGTGGGGTCCCCAGTTCTTGAGCGCGCGCAAGAACATGAAAATCAAGTAGACGCCTACACTGGGCAAGCATCGATTCGAGGCAACGCGTTTCATGTCTGAAATCACTCTGGAGGTGGTGTCGATCGATTCGGTTCCCGCGTCGGATCGCCGCTGCGCTTTTTCCGGGGTGGGTGGCACCATTGGGCGGGACGAAGGCAACACAATGGTGTTGCAGGACAAGCACCGCAGGGTATCGCGCCTTCACGCGTCGATCACCTTTCCCGACGGTGTGCCGACCGTTGCCAATGCCAGTACCACGCTGCCGATCAGTGTCGGGACCACGCTGTTGAACCATGGTGAAAAAATGCGGCTGCACGCCGGTGATCTGATCGAGATCGGACCGTTTGTCTTGCGGGTCAGAACCCATGGACGCAGCGATACCGAAGATACACTCATCGCGCACGTGCAGCCCACCTTGCAGCTCCAGCCGATCAAGCTTGCCGAACCGATTGTCTCGAGTCTCGCCTTGGGGCAGCCAGACCCGCTGGCTGCGCTGATGGGTATCCCTGCGCCCGCTAACGCAGGGGACCCGTTTGCCGATTTATTTGCGGACTTGATGCCCGCCAAAGCCATCCCGGAAGTCATCGCGCCGCTAGCACCTGCACCTGCACCTGCACCTGCACCTGCACTGCCGCCGGTTCCGCGACCAGCACCCGCACCGCCACCAACGGTAGCCCAATATATGCCAGCTGGAATACCGGCGGCTTCGCCACACGGAGAAGTCGATCCGTTTGCAGACTTGCTTGGGTTGGGTGTGCCGTCCAATGGTTCCGGGATGCATGCTGCGGGTTACGGGGGGCCTTCCGGGTTTTACGGTGCCGCCCATTCGGCACCGAATCCGGCACCCTCTCCAACCGTAACCTCAGCCTCGGTGTTTGCACCGATGCCATCCAGTCTGCCATCGCAGCGCCCACAGGTTGCCATCATTCCGGAAGACTTCAATCCGTTTGCCCTGCCATCCGAGGTGTCTCGCAACTCAGCGGATCCGTTGTCGCAAATGTTGGGTGGTGGTGCAGCGCAGGCTGATGTCGCGATCGGCGGCGGGGATTTATCGATTGATGCCCTGTTTTCTCCCTCCGCAGCATCACCTTTTGCGGGTTTGATCGGCGCCGAGCCTTCTGCTGGGATGGGTCCGGCACCCACCATCAACGGGTTGACAGCCAACACCGAGAACAGCGATCCCCTGGCGATGTTTGGAGTCGCTGCTGACGCACCTGGTGCGTCGATGTATGCACCGGTTCGTGACGATTTGCCGGAGATCGGCGGCGCTTACCAGCCACCCAAGGCCTTTTTTCCAGACGCTCGCCCGTCCTATGGTGCGTCATCGCCATCGCCATTTTTTGCCGGTGCAAGCCAGGGTCAACCTGCGGCAAATGCGAATGCCGACGCATTGACCGCTGCGTTCCTCAACGCTGTCGGGCTGCCGCCCGGTGCCCTGCCAGGTGGGTTGACACCTGAATTGATGACCGTGATTGGCGGACTGCTGCGTACCGCGACGGCTGGTGCCATCGATATGCTGGCGGCGCGTGCGGCGACCAAACTTGAACTTCAGGCCAGTGTCACGATCATTTCGTCGCAGTCCAACAATCCGCTTAAGTTCCTGCCCAACGCCGAGTCGGCGCTTCAACAGATGTTGGGCAAGAAGATGCCGGGTTTCATGCGTGCGGATCAGGCGATGCGCGATGCGTTTGATGACTTGCGGGCGCACGAGATCGGTGTGATTGCCGGAACGCGCGCCGCCTTAACGGAAGTATTGGGGCGATTTGATCCGTCTGCCCTTGAAAAACGGCTTGCGGGCGGTTCATTGCTTGATAGTCTCATGCCGTCGATCCGAAAAACCAAGCTTTGGGAGATTTATCTGGAGCAGTATGCCAAGATCAGGCGTGAAGCCGAGGATGATTTCCAAAGCATCTTTGGGCGCTCCTTTCTGGAGGCCTATGAGCAGGAAACCAATCGCGTCAAGTCGCACGCCACACATTCCGGAAGTATTTAATGAGTTCAACCAGTGCATTTCGCATCGGCAGCACCACGTTCACGCACAGTGGGGGCCGGGATTACAACGAAGATGCGATCGGTCAATGCGAGGCATTCGGCGCGGTTCAGTTGTTCTTGCTGGCCGATGGTGCCGGCGGGCAGGGTGGCGGCGATGTCGCTTCCAGAACGGCAATTGACGCGGCCAAGACAGTTTTTATGGGCTTGCCGGTTTTTTCCCCGGATACATTGCAACTCTGCATAGAGAAAGCGGATGAAGCGGTCACCCAGAAGCAAAAGAACGAACCTCGGCTGGCGCATATGGCGTCCACCTTTGTGGCTGTCATGATCAATTACGAACGTCGGCAGGCTTTGCTGGGTAATTTGGGCGATTCGCGCTGTTATATTTTTCGTGGAGATCGGGTGATCGCGCAGTCCTACGATCACAGTTTGGTTCAGCGTTTTGTCGATGCGGGTCTTTATCCGGTCGATAAACTGCGTCAACATCCACGGCGCAATGTGCTGTATGCCTCACTCGGGGCCAATGCCGAGAGAATTTCACCGTATATCACCAAAACACCGATTGAGCTGCAGACTGGTGATGCAGTCATGCTTTGTAGTGACGGTGTCTGGGAGTTGCTCGAAGATCAAGTACTGTGCGAACTCAATCGAACCAGTGAAACACTGGAGATTTGGGCCAGCCGACTGCAGCAACTGGTCCAGACCCGCATGCCCTCGGGGCATGATAATTTCAGCGCGATACTGGTGAGGGTTTTGGCGAACGAACAAGATGAGTCGGGCGACGAACTCAGCACGGTGATTCCGGTGATGTGGGGCTATGCGCCTCAGTCGTGAACGAGAATATTTTGTTTCAAGAAGCCTTGCAGGCGTCATAAAAAAATAGTTTAATAGTCTCCTTAGTACTGCCTGACATTGTGGCGGTCTTTGATATAGGTCAAACAATAAGGAAATGCTTTGGTTGATTTAAGTCGGCTTGCAGAGCCCTTGTCGGATGCGTCGCCCTGTGGGATCGACTGCGAGTACGAAGGGGACTTTTTGGCGTTGTCCCAGGCCGTTGTGGGAAAGCCAGAACAGCAGTTTGGCGACACCGTCATCCCTGCCGTCGAGCCAGAGTGGCGTTCTGTAGAGCGCATGGCCACCGAACTGCTGAGCCGGACAAAAGACATCCGTGTGGTGGTCTGGTTGACCTTGGCTTCAACCCATCTTCACGGTGTCGCTGGTTTTTCAGCCGGCGTCTCTTTGGTGTTGAGCCTGTGCGAGCGTTATTGGGATGACGTGCATCCGCGCATGGTCATTGATGGGGATGAAGATCCTTACTTGCGGATCAATGCCCTATCGGCGTTGTCCGACAGCGGAGGTGGTTTTTCTGATGGCTCAGGCATCATGCGAACCTTTCGTGCCAGCAGTCTCGTCAGTCAGCCCCTGCAAATCACGGTTCGAGATGTCGAGCTGTGCATGGCAAAAGATTCTTCTGCCCGTTATTCAGACGCTCAGATCACCATGGCGCTGGCGAACGCAGCCAAGGCAAACGTTGGTGCCGTGGACGACTTCAGGCAAGCACGTGCCGCCATAACCGCCTTGAACGTATTGGTGGGAGAGCGATTTGGCTCAGGCGAGCAACCTGACCTTTCTGCCATGATGGCTTTGCTTAAGTCTGTGAGCCTCATGATTGACCGGGTCGGTGAAGGATCAACTGGCTCGGCCAGTGACGATTCTGGCCCCGAAGAACTGGAAAACCCAGGTGCGGTTGAGAATTCCGGTTCGCTGGTAGCATCAGGAGCCATTCGGTCACGGGCCGACGTCAACCGGGCTTTGGAGCGTATCTGCGAGTATCTGGAGCGGTACGAACCGAGCAACCCCGCTGTTTTATTTGCGCGTCGCGCTCAAAACATGTTGGACCGAAATTTCCTTGACATCATGTTGGAGTTGTCGCCAGATTCGGTCCAGCAATTGCAACTCATCACCGGGGGTAAGTTGCCAGAACAGTAGATGAATGCAGAGACGGTCATTGGAAGATTTCAATCGCAGCTTTTTAACAGGAGTAGTTAACCATGTCAGCAAAGAAAAGTGGACAAAAGTGGATCGCCAAGAACCGTGCACCACGTGTTCAGATCGAATACGATGTTGAGGTTTACGGATCGGAAAAAAAGGTTCAGATTCCGTTCGTGATGGGCGTGATGGCGGACTTGGCTGGCAAGTCTGAGGTGGAGATGCCGGATATTGCTGACCGGAAGTTTGCCGAGATCGATTACGACAATTTTGATGCGCGTATGAAGGCCATGAAGCCGCGCGTCGCCTTCAACGTTCCCAACACCCTGACCGGTGACGGTTATCTGTCGGTTGATGTCAGTTTTGAAAGCATGGATGACTTTTCTCCTGCCGCTGTTGCCAAAAAGGTCGGTGCACTCAATCAGTTGCTGGAAGCACGCACTCAACTGCACAATCTGCTGTCATACATGGATGGCAAGTCCGGCGCGGAAGAACTATTGGCCAAAGTCCTGCAAGATCCGGCCTTGTTGAATTCCTTGTCGGCAGTGCCAAAACCTGCTGACTCTGCAGCATAAGTTAAACCCGAATAGGATAAAGAAATGGCAACCGAATCCCAATCCGTATCGGCTCTGAGTCAAGTCGAATTTCAGGGTAACGAATTTGCGTCTTTGCTGAGCAAAGAGTTCAAACCAAAAACCGATGAAGCGCGTGGGGCCATCGAGTCAGCGGTTCAAACCTTGGCGCAACAGGCGCTTGCATTCAGCGGCACGATCTCCACCGATGCCTACCGCACCATCGAGGCACTGATTGCGCAGCTGGATAAAAAACTCTCTGACCAGGTGAATTTGATCATTCACCATGACGACTTCCAAAGGTTGGAAGGATCCTGGCGGGGTTTGAAGTATCTGATTGACAATTCCGATCCGGACGAAATGCTGAAAATCCGGGTTCTCAATATTTCCAAAAAGGAACTGCACAAAACCATGCGCCGTTACAAGGGCGCGGGGTGGGATCAGAGCCCGATCTTCAAAAAACTCTACGAAGAAGAGTACGGACAGTTTGGCGGTGAGCCCTATGGCTGCCTGGTCGGGGATTATCACTTTGACCATAGCGCACCTGATGTGGAATTGCTGGGTGAGATGGCCAAGGTTGCAGCATCTGCCCATGCACCCTTTATTGCCGGCGCGTCGCCAAACCTGATGCAGATGACATCCTGGCAAGAGCTGTCCAATCCCCGTGACTTGACCAAGATTTTCTCGAACACCGAGTATGCAGCGTGGCGTAGCCTGCGCGAGTCTGATGACTCCAAGTATGTCGGCCTGGCGATGCCGCGCTATTTGTCGCGGATGCCCTATGGTGCCAAAACCAATCCGGTGGATGAGTTTGATTTTGAAGAGGACACGGAAGGCGGCAGTCACGCCAAGTACACCTGGTCGAACTCGGCTTTTGCTATGGCGGCCAACATCAACCGCTCGTTCAAAGAGTATGGTTGGTGTACTTCCATCCGGGGTGTCGAGTCCGGTGGGGTTGTAACCGATTTGCCTGCTCATGCCTTCCCATCAGATGATGGTGGGGTTGATCTGAAATGCCCGACTGAGATCGCCATCAGCGATCGCCGCGAAGCCGAGTTGGCAAAAAATGGCTTCATGCCATTGGTGCACCGGAAGAACTCGGATATCGCCGCGTTCATCGGTGCTCAATCACTCAACAAGCCGTCCGAGTACTACGATGCTGATGCGACCGCCAACGCCAATCTCGCCGCTCGGTTACCTTATATGTTTGCCTGCTGCCGGTTTGCGCATTACCTCAAGTGCATCGTGCGCGACAAAATTGGGTCATTCAAAGAGCGTTCTGACATGGAGCGCTGGCTGAATGACTGGATCACCAACTATGTTGATGGCAACCCGGAAACCTCAAGCCAGGAAACCAAGGCCCGTCGTCCATTGGCGGCTGCTGAAGTGATTGTGGAAGAGGTGGAAGGAAATCCGGGTTACTACACCTCCAAGTTTTTCCTGCGGCCACATTACCAGCTTGAAGGTCTGACGGTGTCGTTGCGCCTGGTGTCCAAACTGCCTTCAGCAAAATCGGCTGGTTGATTTTGCTGACGTTGAAGCACTTTTTTTCGATGTTCTGACCCCGTTTCTTTGTGGCGCGTTAAGGGGGCGCGCCGTAGTTGTCTTACTTTTATCACACCAAAGGAGTATGTCATGGCAAATTCTATGTATTTGAATGTTGAGGGCGCAAAAGGGACCTGCGGGGAAAAAGCGCACAAAGACTGGATCGAAATTGAGACTTATAGTTTTGGCGGTAGCCAGGCCTCAACACAATCCTACGGATCTGGTGCTGGCTCTGGCAAGGTGTCGTTCCAGGACTTCCACTTCACCGTGAAGGCGGGCAAGGAAAGCCCGGTGTTGTTTGGCTTCATGTGCTCAGGCCAGCACATCGGCAAGATAGAGTTGCATGAGTCGAAGGCGGGCGGGGCATCTCCAGTTAATTTTGTTGAAGTGGTTCTCGAAGACTGTTTTGTCACCAGTTACCAGATGTCGGATAGCACTGGCGCGCCGGAACCAACCTGCAGCTATAGCATCAACTTCTCCAAGAGCAAGTTCAAATATCAACCGCAAAACGACAAGGGCGGAAAAGAAGGTGGCCCGATCGAGAGCGGTTGGGATGCGAAGGCCAATACGAAATATTGATCGTCGCTGGAGCAAGATTCTGTGCCATCACCACGAAAGGCGGCCCCTTGAGTGCCAATAAGACCCTGAACGAAGAACTCAGTGAACTCCAGAAGCAAGTGCGTGGGGATGCCAGCAACGCCAAGCTTCGGGTTCACTTGTTTCAGTTGCTTTGCCTGCTGGGCGATTGGCAGCGCGCGCTGGCCCAACTTCAGGTGTGTGCCCAGCTTGATGCCAAGGCGTTGCCAATGGCTCAGGCTTACCGCGAAGCCATTCGTTGTGAAACTTTTCGCAACGATGTGTTTGCGGGCAAGAGGACGCCACAGATCATGGGAACGCCGCCTGCGTGGGTTGGTTTGATGATGGAGGCACTCAGGGTGGAAGGGGTGCAGCAGGACTCGGCAGCGGCGAGCGATTTACGAATGCGCGCCATGGACGAGGCCTCGGCGACACCGTGCACGGTTGACAATGTGACGTGCGAATGGGTGGCAGATGGCGATTCGCGCCTTGGGCCTATTTGTGAGGTGATTGTCAACGGGCAGTATTACTGGTTGCCGTTTGAATCCTGTTCAGCCATCAAGATTGACGCACCGGCAGATTTGCGTGATATGGTGTGGGCACCTGCGGAACTGAGTCTTCCGAACCAGGGTCGCGTGCCCGCATTTATTCCGTCCAGGTATCCGGAGACCGCCAAAACAGACTCACCTAATGGGGATGCTTTGCGTCGTTGCCGTGCCACTGACTGGGTTGAAAAAAGCCCCGATGTTTGGGTGGGTCTGGGTCAACGGATGTGGACTTCCGATGTGGGTGAGCATCCGATCCTGGACACCCGTGAGATCGTGTTTGCTCAGAAAACAATCGCGGCACCTTGACAGTTTCCGTTCGCTTCAGACGGATTAACCTGTAAAGATTTTTCCGCTACACCTATGAACGATCAAAGCATCAGTCGCGCTGTGGGAGATCGTCTCCAGCCCGCGTTGCTGGATCGTTTGACCGATGACGATCCCGACCAGCGAAACGAGACACTGCAAAATTCTGTTGTGTCGAAGGGGCGGCTAAAAAAAACCGTCTTGCGCGATTTGGTCTGGTTGTTGAATACCACGGCGTATGACACCGACGGGCAACTGGATTTGTATCCTGAAGTTCAGCGCTCGGTGATCAATTTCGGAATCCCGGTGTTGTCCGGTAAGAATTTTTCCGGTGTCGACTGGCTTGATCTGGAGCGCCGGATATTTGACGCGATCGTCAACTTCGAACCCAGAATACTCCCCGGCACACTGAGCGTGAAGGCGTCGGCACCAGCCGACCTGATGGGACACCACAATCTCTTGCAGTTTGAATTGCGAGGCGAGTTGTGGTCCATGCCTTATCCGGTGGAACTTCTGATTCGATCTGAACTTGATCTGGAAACCGGTTACATGAAGCTGACCGACCAGTTGGCCACCAGCGGGGCATGATATGGACCCGCGGATGCTCGACTACTACAACCGCGAATTGGCCTATGTGCGCGAGCAAGGGGCTGAGTTTGCCGAGCAGTTCCCAAAGGTTGCCGCACGTTTGGGAATGCGCGGCATTGAGGTGGCGGATCCGTATGTCGAACGCCTGCTGGAGGGGTTTGCTTTCATGTCGGCGCGTATCCAGCTCAAGATGGACGCTGAGTTTCCGCGCTTTTCGCAGCGCCTGCTCGATCTGGTGTACCCCGGGTATCTGGCACCCACACCCGCGATGGGGGTGATACGCCTTGAGCCCTCGGCGTCGCAAGGCGGTTCACCCGATGGGTACCAATTGCCGCGCCATTCCAGGTTACGGGCCAGGTTGCCTATGAACGAACAGACGGCCTGCGAATTCAGGACCGCACATGAGGCCGTACTCTGGCCGATTCGCTTGGCTGAAGTTCGTTTGACGGCGGCCCCACCTGATCTTCCTGTTGCCGGATTCCGCTGGAGTGCACCAGTCAGGGGTGCTTTGCGCTTTGTCTTTGAAACGACGGGCCAGCTTGAAGTCAGCAGTTTGAAACTGGATACGCTGTCCATGTACTTGGCTGGCGTACCTGAAGTTGCCTCGAAGTTGCAGGAGATCATTCACACACAGTGTGTTGGTATGCTGGTTCATGCGGGTGGCTTGCCCATTCGTGAGCTGGTGCCCTATGGCGCAGACGCGGTGACATGCGAGGGGTTCGCGTCAGACCAGGCGTTGTTGCCCTCAGGGTCGCGTGCGTTTGATGGGCACCGCTTATTGCACGAATATTTTGCCTTTCCAGAACGGTTTCGCTTTGTTTCCATCGCCGGTTTGCAGCGATGTTTACCAAGAATTTCAGGCCATCGCTTTGAAGTCGTGCTGCTTCTGAAGTCTGGACATGTCGGTCTGGAAGCCGTGACCGATGCCAAGAATTTCTTGTTGCATTGTGTGCCAGTTGTCAATTTGTTCAGTCGCAACTCGGACCGCATTCCGGTTGCCACAACGCGGTTTGAACATCACGCGGTGATGGACCGGGGGCGGCCCCTGGATTTCGAGATTCACAGCATTTCCCGGGTGGTGGGTCATCAAAATGATTCTGATCGGGAGATCAACTTTCAACCTTTTTATGCGGCGGCAGATGTCGATCGGCGGGGGGCGGGTGCCTATTTCTCTGTTCGACGTGAGCAACGCTTGCTTTCAGAAAAAGGCAAGCGCAATGGTCCCCGCACTGGTTACATCGGGAGCGAGTGTTTTGTTACCCTGGTTGATGCCAACGAAGCACCTTACAGTGCTGACTTGAGGCAAGTGACGGTGGAGGCCCTTTGCACAAATCGCGACCTGTCATTGTTGACGCCACTGGGCAATGCAGGTTCAGACCTCACACTGCTCGTTTCAGCGCCAGTGGACGACATTCGGTTTGTGGCAGGGCCGACGCGCCCGACGGCAGCCCTGGCTGAGCGCGAAATTACCTGGCGACTCATTTCGCATTTGAGCCTGAATTACCTGACCTTGACAGACTTGAGTGCTGAAGAAGGGGCCAGCGCATTGCGACAGTTGTTGGGTTTGTATGCCAGGCTGGGTGCGCAAGGTGCAGAGGCTCAGATTGGTGCCATACAGAAACTGGCTGTGAAAAGTGTCAACCGGCGAGTGCCAGGGCGAGGGCCGATTGTGTTCGGTCGCGGTGTTCAGCTGGATATGATGCTCGACGAAATACCTCTGGCTGGCGTCAGCCCGTGGTTGTTCGGTGCTGTGATTGAGCAGTTTTTCGCACGACATGTGAGCCTCAACTCATTTACAGAGTTTTCGATGTCGAGCACGCAGCGTGCCCATATTGCGAGCTGGCAGCCCCGCATTGGGCGGAGACCTACTGTATGAGTACGTCCAACCCGACTACCTCAGGATCCGATGGTGCTATGGCTCTGGCGAAGATTCAGCCTATCCTTGACGCATTGGCCAGTGATGCCACGCAGTATGATTTTTACAATATCTTGCGTCAGTTCGATGCGGTAGTTTCAGGTCCGGTGCCGCTGGGGCGGGCGCCGCGCCCGCAGAACGAGCCACTCAGACTTACCCAGCACGCGTCACTGTCGTTTGCACCGGCATCCTTGCATTCGTTTGAGCCCGGTGTTGCGGCTCGCGGCGTGGGGCGTCTGACCATCAATAATTTTGGACTGTATGGCCCCAATGGAGCGCTACCTCAGCACCTCACGGAATATGTCCAGGAGCGCTTACTGCACTACCGTGACCAGACGCTGGCCCGGTTCTGTGACGTGTTCCAGCATCGAATGATCTTGCTGTTTTACCGGGCATGGGCAGATTGCCAGGCAGCCACCAGCCTGGATCACCCTGACCGTGACAATTTCGGCCGATATGCAGCAAGTCTGGTTGGTCTGGGTCAAGACACGCTTCGCCATCGGGATTCAGTGCCAGACCATCTGAAGCTTCACCATGCAGGGCATCTGTGTCGCCAGACGCGCAATGTTGAGGGTCTGGTTCGACCCTTGGCGGCCCTGTTGCGGGTACCGGTTGCTCTCAAAGAGTACTGTATGCATTGGCTGAAACTGGCGGTCGAAGATCAGACCAGGCTGGTGTCTGCCACGCTTGCAGGCAAAGGCTCGGTCCATCGCATTGAACTCGGTCTGACATCGTCGCGGCTGGGTCTTGGTGCGGTGGCCGGCGTGCGGGTGCCTGACGTGCAGCACAAGTTTCGTTTGATTTTGGGCGCCATGAGCTTTCGCGAGTTCGAGCGCTTTTTGCCGGGCGGCAATCGTTTTGTCCAGGTTCGGGACTGGGTTCGGAACTATATTGGCGTCGAGTTGGTTTGGGATGCCCGCTTGGTGCTTGTCAAAGAAGAGGTTCCAGCCACCCGACTTGGGGTTTATGGTCAGCTTGGGTGGACCAGCTGGCTTGGCATGTCCCCCGGAAAACGGGCGAGAGATGCTGACGATGTACTGTTGAACATGGAGCGCCTAACCTGCGCTCGGTGAGCTGTTGCACATAATTTACTTAGGAGAATGACCATGTCTGAGATCAGTCGTACGGCACTTTTTGGCAAGTTGAATCCGCTTCTGTATAAGGCCATTGAAGGAGCAACCGTTTTTTGCAAACTGCGTGGCAACCCTTATGTTGAGCTGGTGCATTGGATGCACCAGATACTGAGCAGCAACGACAGCGACATCCATCGTATCGTGCGTCATTTTGATGTCGACGCTTCCAAATTGGCCGCAGATCTGACTCGATCGCTCGACAAGTTACCCCGAGGCGCCACCGCAATTTCAGATTTGTCCGAGCATATTGAGAATGCTGTAGAGCGGGCTTGGGTCTACGGGACCCTGAAATATGGGGATTCACAGGTCAGAAGCGCCTACATCCTGGTTGGATTGGTGAAGACCAGCGGTTTGCGCAGCATTTTGTATGGCATTTCCCGCGAGTTTGAAAAACTTGGCATTGATGCTCTGTCCGAGAAGTTGGGTGAAATTGTGAAAGGCTCGCCCGAAGACGCTTTGGCGGCGAGTGACGGCACCGGGCTTAGCGGTGTTCCGGGTGAGGCCAGTGGCGCGATGGCACCCGCCCAGATGGGCAAACAGGAGGCGTTGAAGAAATACGCGGTTGACCTGACTGAAAAGGCTCGCAACGGCGAGCTTGATCCGGTCACCGGCCGTGATGAAGAAATTCGGCAAATTGTTGACATTCTGATGCGGCGTCGGCAGAACAATCCGCTCTTGACGGGTGAGGCAGGTGTCGGCAAGACCGCAGTGGTCGAGGGTTTTGCCTTGCGACTGGCCAAAGGTGATGTGCCGCCACAACTCCAGGATGTCTCGCTGCTGTCGCTTGATATCGGTTTGCTGCAGGCAGGCGCCAGCATGAAAGGTGAGTTTGAGCAGCGTCTGCGCCAGGTGATCGATGAGGTTCAGGCCAGCCCCAAACCTGTGATTCTTTTTGTGGATGAGGTGCACACCTTGGTGGGCGCCGGGGGCCAGGCAGGCACGGGTGATGCAGCCAACCTGCTCAAGCCCGCTTTGGCACGTGGAACCTTGCGCACCATCGGTGCCACGACATGGGCGGAATATAAAAAGTACATCGAAAAGGACCCCGCCCTGACGCGTCGTTTTCAGGTGGTTCAGGTGCCCGAACCTGATGAGGCCAAGGCTGTTGCCATGTTGCGCGGGGTGGCCACGGTTCTTGAAAAGCACCACAAGGTACTTTTGCTTGATGAGGCCATTACGGCAGCGGTGAACCTGTCACACCGCTATATTCCGGCGCGTCAACTGCCGGACAAGGCCGTTAGCTTGCTTGATACCAGTTGTGCACGGGTTGCCGTGAGCCAGCATGCCACACCGCCTGAAGTCGAAAATGTTCAGCGTCGCATCGAGATGCTGGATGTAGAACTTGGGATCATCGAGCGTGAAGTGGCTGTCGGCATCCCGGTCGGGGCAAGACTGGTTGACGCAATGGCCAAACGCGATGAAGCATCGGCTTTGCTTGCCCTGCTGGACGCCCGTTGGAACGATGAGAAAGAACTCGTGGCCAAAGTTCTGGATTTGCGCGGGCAGTTGCGTGGCAGCGGTGATGGCAAGGTTGATACCGCCGTCCCGCTGGGTGACGAGGCGCGTGCATCCCTGCTGATCGAACTGGCCGCATTGCAGCAGAAACTGGCGCTCATGCAAGGTGACACGCCCCTGATTTTGCCCGCGGTGGATGCCCAGGCGGTGGCATCGGTTGTCGCCGACTGGACCGGCATCCCGGTTGGGCGCATGGTGAAGAACGAGGTGGAAGCCATCTTGCATGTGGCAGACACCTTGAACCAGCGCGTGATCGGACAACGGCATGGCCTGGACATGATCGCCAAGCGCATTCAGACCAGCCGGGCAAGGCTCGATAACCCCAACAAGCCCATCGGGGTGTTCATGCTGGTCGGACCGTCCGGGGTTGGCAAGACCGAGACTGCGCTGACCCTGGCAGAAACCCTGTATGGTGGTGAACAGAACATGATCACCATCAACATGAGCGAGTTTCAGGAGGCCCATACGGTGTCGACCCTCAAAGGCGCGCCTCCCGGGTATGTGGGCTATGGCGAAGGGGGTGTTCTGACCGAGGCCGTGCGGCGCAAGCCCTACAGCGTAGTGTTGCTGGACGAGGTGGAGAAAGCCCACAGCGATGTGCATGAGATCTTCTTCCAGGTGTTTGACAAAGGCATCATGGAGGATGGCGAGGGTCGATTGATCGACTTCAAGAACACGGTCATCATTCTGACCAGCAACGCTGGCAGCGACCTTGTCATGAGCATGACCCGTGACCCCGAACTCATGCCAGAGCCGGACGACATTGCCAAAGCCCTGCGAGAGCCTTTGCTCAAGGTGTTCCCGGCCGCTCTGCTGGGGCGTTTGCAGGTGATCCCGTACTACCCGCTGAGCGACGAAATGCTGGGCAATATCATTCGCTTGCAACTCAATCGCATCAAGAAGCGCATTGCCGAGAATCACAAAGCTGACTTCAGCTATACCGACGAGGTGGTCAAGTTGATCGCCTCCCGGTGCACCGAAGTTGAAAGTGGTGGCCGCATGATCGATGCCATACTGACCAATACGATTCTGCCCAGACTGTCCGAAGAGTATCTAAAGCGTACGATCGAAGGCAAGACGCTGGGTAACGTATCGATGGCAGTGTCAGACGGAGAATTTGAGTATGTCTTCGGCTAGCCAAGAACGGATTGTCGACGTCACCACGCCACTGGGCGAGGCCTTGTGGTTCCGTCAAATGCGGGGCACGGAGGCGCTGTCCGGCCTGTTTGAGTTTGATGTGGTGTTTCACAGCAAGCAGTCCGGACTTAGCGCCAAAGCCATGCTTGGCAAGGACGTCACGCTCAAGGTTGAAACCGAGAATGGCAAAAGCCCCAGGTTTTTCAGCGGTATTTGTACCCGGTTTGGCAGCGGCGGGCGTGAAGGCCAGCATCTTTTGTACACCGCCAAGTTACGACCCTGGTTGTGGCTGGCGAGTCGTCGCAGCGACTGCAAGATTTTCCAGTTCAAGAAAGTCCCTGACATCATTGCTGACGTGTTGGGCAAATATGGCTTTACCTTGCTGAACAAGCTCAAGAAAACCTATCGGGAGTGGGATTACTGTGTTCAGTATCAGGAAACTGACCTGAACTTTGTCATGCGATTGATGGAGCATGAAGGCATTTACTTCTTCTTTCAGCATGAACAAGGTAGCCACAAACTGGTGCTGGTGGACGAAATCAGCTGCCATGCACCACTGCCCGGCAAGCCGACCATCAAGTACTATGGACTCGACGCGGCGGCGGTCGTCGATGAAGAGCACATCAATAGCTGGCAGGTGCTGGAAGAGATCAACTCTGGCGAATACCTGACCGATGACTACGATTTTGAGAACCCGCGGGGTGACCTGAAAACCAAGCGGAAAAATCCGCTCGGACATTCGCAGGATGCATGGGAGCGTTACATGTGGCCAGGGGGCTATGTGAAGGTCGGCGATGGTGAAAACTATTCAGCCGCCCGACTGGAGTCGCTTGAATCCGAGCACGATCGGGCGCAAGGCAATACCACGGTGCGTACCATGGCGCCGGGTTATCTGTTCACGCTGGAGAGGTGTCCGCGTGCCGACCAGAACCGTGAGTACCTGGCGGTGGCGGTGAATTATTTCTTTCGAGACAACGCACGCATGTCAGCGGGCAGTGGAGACGGTGACGCGACATGGAATATCCTGGTGACATCGCACCCAACCTCCATACCCTTTCGCCCGCAGCCGGTCACTGCCAAACCGATCACCAACGGGCCCCAAACCGCGGTGGTCGTGGGGCCAGCCGGTGAAGAGATCTATACCGACAAGTACGGTCGCGTCAAGGTGCAGTTTTTCTGGGACCGTTACGGCAAGAAGAACGAGAACAGCAGCTGCTGGGTCCGCGTCAGCCAACCTTGGGCGGGTGAAAAGTGGGGGTTTATTCACATTCCCCGCATCGGGCAAGAGGTGATCGTCGACTTCATTGGAGGAGACCCCGACTACCCGATGATCACGGGGCGCGTCTACAACGCTGACCAGATGCCGCCCTATGGTCTGCCAGCCAACAAAACGGCCAGTGGCATCAAGTCGCGTTCAACCAAGGGGGGTAGCGACACAGATTTCAATGAAATCCGCATGGAAGACTTGAAGGGCAAAGAGCAACTGTACGTGCATGCGCAAAAGAACTTGGATACGGTTGTGGAAGACAGCGAGACTCGAACCGTCGGGCAAGACCGACGAAGCCGAATCGGTCACGACGACAACCGCTTTGTGGTCAATGATGATCGGCATGTGATCAACAACAACCAGGCCAATCAAATCGGTGTCAATCAGGATAACAGCGTTGGCGGCAATCAGAACACCAGCGTTGGCGGTGAACAAGCCATCAGCGTGGGCAAGGCGCGCGAGTTGTCGGTGGGCACAGCCCTCAGTGAGTCGGTCGGGTCCGACCATAACCAGGAGATTGGTGGGCGGCAAGCGATTTCAGTTGGCAAGTCCCAGACTGTTTCGGTCAGTGATAAGCAGTCGCTGAAAGTCGGTGCCGGCCGAGACACCTTGGTCACCGGTGACGACAAGATGGTCTGCGGGGGCAGCGCGTCCAACTCCACGGCACAAGACTACTCCGTGACGGCCGGGGTGAAATATTCAGAAACCTGCTTGAACCGCGAGGCCACGGTGATGGCGACCGATAAGGCCACCATTACGCTGACTCAGACCGAAACCATTGGTACCAAGCGGGACATCACCGTGGGTGGACAGGATGCACTCACGGTCGGTGGAATCAAGTCGACCGATGTGGGTGGAGCCTGTACGCTGAAAGCCGGCGCGGCGATCGACATGACCGCTGGCGCATCTTTCACGTTGAAAACCGGCGCGATTGTCAGTATCTCGGCGGGGGGCGCGATCACCATCACCGGCGCTGCGGTATCGATCAATGCAGCCGCGATCACCATGGCGGCTGGAGCCATCACCATGACAGGTGCGGTGACCGTGGCTGGTGTACTCACCGTCGCTGGCGCGGTCATCTCGACATCGATCGTATCGCCGACCTATACGCCTGGTGTCGGAAACATGGTCTGATGGTTTATGCAGCAGTCCTCGTCACCCGATGTACCTTTGAAGCCTGCCGTGTCCATGACGGGCGAGCAGTTGGCGGGGCAACTGCGGGCTGCTTCCGCGGAGGAGCGGTTCGAGGCACTGATGCAGTGCGTTCAGCCCGATGCACCCACCGACAGCTGCATCACTGAAATTATCCAGTGTGCAGTTCGTGCACCAAAGGATCCACTGGTCTTGCAGGCGGTGGCGGTGGCGCTGGGCGGGGTGACACTAGGGCGGCTGACACCTCAGGGTCTGGAGATGTTAAGCGCATTGAGTGATGCAACCCAGCCTGATCATGTGCGAGCGTTCGCAGCGCATGGGTTGTTTCGGCACAAACAGGTGCCGACCTCAGCCTTGAATCGCTTGGCGTCCATGCTGATTTTGCCAGACGTTGCGGCGCGCAAGATTGCCCTTTTGACTTTGACACTGGTGATCGCTGCTGCCACGCCGGCAATCGCGCAGACCGTGGCCTCCATGCAACCGCAAGCGTGGAACATTGAGGCCCTGACCGCCTTGGCACGCAGCGCGATGTCGTCTGAGAAACATCGCCATGATGTCGAGCAGTTCATTATCCGGTCCATGCGGGATACACCTCTGGTGCCCACAGGAATAGCCGGCTACAGCGCGTTAGCCCAGATTCGACCTGATGGACCCGCAGTGGCTGCGCTGGCGCAAGTTGCTGCACAAGCGCCAGAGACAGAGCAATGGCAAGCAGCCTTGGCTGCGTTGACAACGCTGGGTGAAAGTGCGCAACCGGCTGCGCCCAGCCTCGGCCAGGCGTTGCAAAACATTAATGACCCAGCGCGCGAGGAGGCGTTTTGTCGTGCTTTGGTGAGTGTGCGAGCGAAGGAGCGCGACATACCCATTGCGCGCGTTCTGGATCGTATACAAAACGGGCCAGAGCGCAGTGCTGCAGCGCATTGCGTGCTATTGTGTTTGCATGCAAAGCAATTTGCGCGTGGTGCGGCCGTGTTGGCGCAGCGTCACACGGTGGCCAGCGACGCGCTCAAGCCCACGCTGGAACAGACTTACCTGACCTTGACGGGTCAGAAAATTGGCGGCACTTCCGCCCAAAGGAGTTGATCGTGGCGGTCACTGATGCCCTGTCGAAAACCATCGAAGACACCAAGTCTTTTGTTGACACTTCAAAAGACAAAATGAAGAAGGCCACTGATCTGCTTGATGAAAACATCAAGACGGTCAACCAGGCCCGCAAAGATTACCAGGAGGTTCGCAAACTGCTTGATGAGGCCAAGGCAGACGTGATCGAGGCAACCAAAATTCTCTCTGATGGCGCACATGCAGCTTCAAGTGGTAACCTGCCCGGTCTGATTGCTGCCATCGCTCAAGGCGTTCCCAAGGTGATCGCTGCGGTAGCAAAATACAAACAGGTCGTCACTGACCTGAAGTCAAAAGCAGAGAACTACAAGAAAGCGGTTGAGAAAAATGTCGAAGTGGCCAAGGCTTTTTAATATGAACCGGGTTGAAGCATGAGTGATCGCAGCCGAGTTGTCTGGTCCGAGGGTATGTTCCTTCGGCCACAGCACTTTCAGCAGGCACAGCGCCAGCAGGAATTTGCTCAACGCCAATTGGTTTTGAGTGCACAGGGGCATTTTTGGGGTTTTCACTCGCTGTTGCTGGATGCGGCCTCGTTGGCGATCGGCAAAGTGGCCATCGCCAAAGCTACCGGTGTGATGCCGGATGGAACGCCGTTTGAGTTTCCGGGCGTGAACGACGCCCCCAGCGTACTCACCATCTCCGAAAACGTCAAAGCCAAACGTGTTTTTCTGTGCCTGCCCGTTTATCGACCGGGTAGCGAGGAAGTCTCCTTTGACGACGACGCACGTTCGCTGGCCCGTTTCAGGGTCTCGGAAGAAGAGGTGCCCGATCAGAATTCCATCGCCGGTGACCCCGCCCCCATTCAGACTGCGCATTTGCGCTTGCGACTGCTGGCTGAAGACGAGATTCCCGAAGACTGGATGACACTGGGTGTCTGCCAGGTGGTCGAGCGTCGCAACGATTTGTCCATCCTGCTTGACGAGAATCACATTCCTCCGGTGGTGGTGGTTCACGAGAGCGCTCTGTTGTCGGGTTTTTTGCGCGAGCTGGCAGGCCTTTTGCACCATCGGGGTGAGGCTTTGGCGGCCCGCCTGTCGGCTCCTGGACGAGGTGGCGTGTCTGAAATGGCAGACTTCCTGGTGCTGCAACTGGTGAATCGCTATGAGCCACAGGTGGTCCACTTGTCGCAGTTGCGTACTTTGCACCCGGAGCGCCTGTACGCCGAGCTGCTTACCTTGGCAGGAGACTTCACCACTTTCACCCGGGACACCCGGCGCCCCGGAGAATACCCGCCCTACAACCACGATGCACTGGCCAGCTGCTTCATCCCACTGATGGCGGATTTGCGGCGTTCCTTGTCGATGGTGCTGGAGCAAAACGCTTTCCAGATCGAACTGATGGAGCGCGCCTATGGTGTGCGGGTGGCGGTTATTGCCAATCAGGAACTGATCAAGTCCGCCACTTTTGTGCTGGCGGTGGCCTCCGATTTGCCAGGCGAGCAGGTTCGCAAGCAGTTCCCGACGCAGGTCAAGATCGGGCCGGTGGAGAAAATTCGCGATTTGGTCAATTTGCATCTGCCCGGCGTCGGATTGCGACCGTTGCCGGTGGCACCGCGTCAAATTCCCTATCATGCCGGTAACAACTATTTCGAGCTTGATACCGCCAGCGAGTTCTGGCGCGGTCTGGAGCGATCGGGTGGTCTGGCGATGCACATCGCAGGCGACTTTCCGGGCTTGAAACTTGAACTTTGGGCCATCAGAACATGACTGCCACACCCAATCCATCCGCCAATCTGGATCCGTTTGCGCTTTTTCAAGCGCAAGCTGCTGCGGTACCTGAACCTGTCGCACAACCCGGCGGGTCACCGCCGGCATTTGCCCAGGGACCGATGCTGGCGGCTGATCTTCCTGAAATCCTCAGCGGTGCCAACCCGCTGGCGATGTCGGCCAACCCGCTGCTTAATTTGATTCCACAGATCCGGGTCATGGCGCAACATCCGGATCCGGCGCAACTGCGCAACTACCTGGTCGAGCAGGTGCAGTTGTTTGAGCGGCGTGCCCGCGAAGTACCCTTGCCGCAGGAAACCGTGATTGGCGCGCGCTATGCCCTGTGCACCGCGCTGGACGAAACCGCGGCCAAAACCCCCTGGGGTGGCGGTGGTGCCTGGTCGCGCCACAGCCTGTTGGTGACGTTTCACAACGAAACCTGGGGTGGAGAGAAGTTCTTTCAGGTTTTGGCTCGGCTGGTGCAAGACCCCAAGAAGCACATTGATTTGATCGAAATGATGGCGGTGTGTATTGCATTGGGATTTGAGGGTCGGTTTGGGGTGGTTGATAACGGCCGGACGCAGCTGGAAACCCTGCGCCGCCGCCTGGTCGAGATCATCGCGGGCGTCCACGGCGAACTGCATCGCCCGCTGTCGCTGCACTGGCAGGGTGCGCAGTCTGACATGCGCGCCAAATGGGGGTTCCTGCCGCTATGGATCACAGCAGGTGCCACCTTGTTGGTGCTGGTGGCGATCTTCTTTCTGTACTCTTTTCTGCTGGCTGACAAGTCCAGCACCGTGTTCAGCACGATTGCCGGTATCCGCATGCCCAAAGCACAGGCGGTGGTGGTCAAGCCTGCCGCACCCGTGAATCGTTTCGCCCAGTTTCTTGAGCCCGAGATCCGCGAAGGTCTGGTCACCGTTCGGGACGAAGCAGACCGCAGCGTGGTGATCCTGCGCGGCGATGGTTTGTTTGATTCGGGCTCCACCGACGTCAAATCCCGCTACATGCCGGTGTTGGCCCGTGTTTCTGACGCCCTCAACACCGTGCCAGGGGCGGTCTTGGTGACGGGCTATACCGACAATGTGCCCATCCGCACCGTACGGTTTCCGTCCAATTTTGAGTTGTCACAGGCCCGGGCCGATGTGGTTCGGCGCATCGTGGATGAACGGCTGACGGTTCGTAACCGCACCCGTGCTGAAGGCCGCGCCGAAAGTGACCCGGTGGCGCCCAATGACAGCGCCGAGAACAAGTCAAGAAATCGTCGCGTCGAGGTGACCCTGTTGTTGTCGCCGCAAGAACGTGACCGTGAACTCAACGCTGCCACTTCGGCCAAACAGTAGGAGGACGGCACGTGTTCAGTTCATTTCGCCGTTTTGTGGGTATCTTTATCAACCGTACCACGCTGACGATCCTGCTTTTGCTGGTGTTGTCGCTGGTGATCTGGTTTGTCGGTCCGATCTTTGCCATGTCCCTGTCCGGTGCGCAGTGGCAACCGCTGGGGCCGGAATGGGTGCGCTGGAGCGTCATTGCTGGCATCTGGCTGTTCTGGTTGGTCAAGCGGCTGATTCATTGGTGGCGTCAGCGCAACATCAATGGAGCCTTGCTCGGTCAACTGGCCAAAATGCAGGCCACACCGGTCGAGGGTCAAGCCGCCGGTTCAGAAGAGGTGGCAGAACTCAACAAGCGCTTCAAGGAAGCGGCAGATGTTCTCAAGAAAACACGGTTCTCTTCGACCGAGAAAAGCGGTCTGCTGGCCGGTCTGTCCAAGCAGTATGTTTACCAGTTGCCGTGGTATGCCTTCATTGGTGCGCCAGGGTCCGGCAAGACCACCGCGCTGGTCAACGCCGGTCTGACTTTTCCGCTGGCCGAGCAGTTTGGCAAGGCCGCGATTCGTGGCATCGGCGGCACGCGCAATTGTGACTGGTGGTTTACCAACGAGGCCGTGCTGATTGACACCGCAGGCCGGTACACCACGCAGGAGAGCAATCAGTCGATCGACAAGGCCGAATGGCAGGGCTTTTTGAATCTGCTCAAGCGCTTCCG
>NZ_JAGPBB010000171.1 GCF_018063565.1 Rhodoferax sp. | reverse complement strand
GGCATTCGGCCGCCTCGCAGATCAAACCCGGTGAAGTGAACTGGGAAAAGCTGTTTGGCGAAGAAGGCGTGCGCTGGTTCCACACCGGCGGCATTTTTGCCGCGCTGGCCAGCAACACCGCCGAAGCGGTGATTGAAGCGGTGCAGGTCGCCAAGAAATACGGCACGGTGGTGGCGTATGACCTGAACTACCGCGCATCCCTGTGGAAGAGTCAGGGTGGCAAGGACGCCGCGCAACGCGTCAATCGCGAGATTGCCAAGTATGTCGACGTGATGATTGGCAACGAGGAAGACTTTACCGCCTGCCTGGGCTTTGAGGTCGAAGGCGCCGATGAGCACCTGACCAATATCGAAACCGAGAGCTTCAAGAAGATGATCCAGACCGCTGTGGCGGCTTTCCCCAACTTCAAGGTGGCGGCCACCACGCTGCGCAAGGCCACCACCGCCACGCTCAACGACTGGTCGGCGCTGCTGTACTACAACGGCGAGTTGTTCCAGTCGATGAAGCGCGACAACCTGGAGATCTACGACCGGGTCGGTGGCGGCGACGGTTTTGCCTCGGGTCTGGCCTACGGATTCCTGGAAGGCAAGGGCGCCCAGGCGGCCGTGGAATACGGCGCTGCCCACGGTGCATTGGCCATGACCACGCCGGGCGATACCTCGATGGTGCGGGTGGAAGAGGTTGAGGCGGCCATGAAAGGCAAGGGCGCGCGGGTCATCCGTTGATTCTTTTTGCCTTTTTGGCCTTTGGCGCTTATGAATAAAGCGCTAACAGCTATGCTTTTTGAATCTACGGCATGAACTACAGACCTTAATCGGCGACCATGCCCCGGTTTTGTGGCACGGTGCACGGACATACGGCATACGGGCAAGCCAAAGGCCCGTCGTTCAAACGAAACGTTTGGGCGTAGATATTGCCCAGGTAGTTTTCACCGTGTCGTTTCGCTGGATAGCAGGCATAGGCATCCCCCTTGGGATGCAGGATGAAATAACGATACCCGGCATGGCATGACTTGCCCAGGTGGGAGTAGCCACGGTTCATGCCCGCTGGGCCCACAAGGTCGCCAAACGCCCGATCAAGTTTCCAGCGGTCGATCAACCCATAGTTCGCCGGGCTGCCGTTGATCCGCATGAGCTGCGGGTAAAACTTCAAACCGGCGGTCTCAAACGCGCGGCGAAGTTCGGCTGCCTCGCCAATTCGCCCCGGTTGAACCACATGGTTCACCACAAAACTTGACTTGGGCATGGCCGACAACACCTGCTTTACCGCTGCTGCCTTGGTTAGAAAGGCGTCAGCGCTGGTTTCTTCCAAATGCAGCGAACACGAAAATGTTCGCAGACCGTCACCGGCTGCCGCCACAAAGCGCTCAATAACGGGCAAGGAGACTGAAAGATTGGTGAGCAGCGACACCTTGTGGCCGGCAGCCACCAGCCGCGTGGCCACATCTGGCAGGCGCTTGAGTAGAAACGGCTCACCACCCGAGAGCTTGAATTCCCAAACCCCGGGCAGCGCACACAGCACATCGAGCCCCCGCTCCAGCGCCGCGTCGTCCGGGCCACCCACACCGTCGGCATGCTTTTGCACACAGTAGCTGCAGCGGTAGTTGCAGCCGCCCACGATGTTCCAGTTCACCACCGGTCGCGGGTTCATGGCTCAACCCCCGCGCTCTGCAACTTTGCCAGTTGGCCGGCGGCCGTGAAGTTCATGTCGTGCTTGCCGCAGCGGGCACAGCCGGGGTAAGACTGGCCCTGATGCAGCCGTTGCCGAACCGCGTCATACCGCGGCGATGCCCAAATCTCGGCAAATGGTGCCTCGTCAATGTGACCCACGTCGATGTGTTCGCAGCAAAAAAACACCCGGCCATCCACATAGACGCGGCTGTACAGGTAACCCGCAAAACAGGCGGGCGGCTGCGTCTGCCCAGCGTGTTGACTCAACTGATCGGCAAACGCTGGCAGGTTGTGTTTGACCCCCAACTGTTTGGCACGCTGGATGGCCCGAGGAATCACATCGTTGATCAACTGGTGTCGCTGAGAGGGCGCAAGTGCCAGCGACTGGGTTCCGGGCGGTGTATCGCCGAGCTTGTACGACACGCGCGTGCCCAACTGGCTGGCCAGGTCAAGCATGTCAACGAGTTCGTGCGCGTTCAGCGTGTTGATGACCTGCACCAGATTGATGGCGATGCGGCCACGCACGCTGGCAAGCCCCTGGGTCAACTGATGAAAGCTCGCCTCCGCCTGATTGGGGTGATAGGCCACGTAGGTGGGCGCACTGGCCGACGACATGTTGATCAACATCTGGTCAACCTGCAGATCGGCCAGTCGATCAAAGTCACACAAGGTGCCGTTGCTGATCACGGTCAGGGTCAAACCCTTTGCCTTCACCGCGCCAATAAAGTCGTGAATGCGCGGATGCACAAAGGGCTCGCCACCCCCCGAGAGAATGATCCGCTGGGCACCGGTGGCCGCCACCTCGGCGAGCACCCGGGCAAAGACGGATGCCTCCATGCGTTGCGCTTTCCACGACGCCGGTTTGGCTGTGGCCAGTCCGGGCGCATAGTTCCAGCAAGTCACGCAGTTGAGGTTGCAGGCATTGATGAGGTCGATGTGCACGGTCTCTGGCCCCAGGGCTGGCCGTTGTGCCAGATAGCCCTGCAGCCTGGCCTGTTGGTCGGGTGTCAAAGGCGCGCCTTTCACAGCAGTTCCAGGATGGATCGTGCCGCGGCCGTGGCGCCGTTCTTCTTGATGATGCCCCTGGCATTTTTTGCCAGGGTGTGGCGTGTGGCGGCGTCGGCGAGCCGGGCCAGCGACTCGGTGAGCCCGCGTTCGGTCAGCGGATCACACACCAGACAGGCGTGATCTAGAGCCAGTTCATGTGCACGCCGCCCCTGGTCATCGAGGATCCGGCCAAAAGGCACCAGCACCGACGCAATGCCGGCAAAGAGCAACTCATGCACGGTGTTGTAACCCGCAGCGGCCACCGCCGCATCGAATGCCGGCAACACATCCATCATTGGATAGCGCCCGCGGACCATGGTCATGCCGTCACGCGGCTCCGGGTCGGTCAGGAGCAGCGGACCCTGACCGATCACCAGATGGGCGTTGGGAAGTGCCGATACCGCACGGCTGGTCAGTTCAAGCGCCCGGCGCGATTCGGGCTCACCCCCGCCCCCAAAGCTGCAGTAGATCAGCAGCGTGTCGTCGTCCACGCGCCCTGGCAGACCCAGCGCGGCGCGTGCCTGGGTCCGCGAAAGAAGTTCGTTTCGCTCGCGGATCAATATCGGACCGACCGCACGCGCCTTGGCCGGTTCGGGTAAATCGCCCACCTGCTCGACCGTCTCGTGCGGAACGATCAGCAAGTCATACAGGGGCAGGATGGCCTTGAGCAGGTCAGACTGAAAGCTGTCGCGACGCTGTTCACGAAACACAAACACGTTCTTTTGCCGCCAGCGCAAAACCGGGATCAGTTCCTCAAAACTGCCTGACGGATAGGTATCCACCACCAAAACATCCGGATCAAATGCGCTGATGGCGTTCC
>NZ_JAGPBB010000095.1 GCF_018063565.1 Rhodoferax sp. | reverse complement strand
CACGCATTTCGCCCACCAGAATGGCATCCGGGTCTTCGCGCAGCGCCGACCTGAGCGCGGCGGCAAAACTCTGCGTGTGCGGCCCCACTTCGCGTTGGTTGATCAGGCATTTTTTGGATTCGTGCACGAACTCGATCGGGTCTTCTACGGTGAGGATGTGGCCAAACTCGTTCTCGTTGAGGTAGTTCACCATGGCCGCCAGCGTGGTCGACTTGCCCGACCCGGTGGGTCCGGTGACCAGCACCATGCCACGCGGTTTCAACGCCAACTCGGCAAAAATCTTGGGGCAATTGAGCTGCTCCAAAGTCAGGATCTTGCTCGGAATGGTCCGAAACACCGCCCCGGCACCACGGTTCTGGTTGAAGGCATTGACCCGGAACCGTGCCAGCCCTTCGATCTCAAAAGAAAAGTCGATTTCCAGAAACGCCTCGTAGTGTTTGCGCTGCGAGTCGTTCATGATGTCGTACACCATCGAGTGCACCTGCTTGTGGTCAAACGGCTCGACATTGATGCGGCGCACATCCCCGTGCACCCGGATCATCGGCGGCAGACCGGCCGAGAGGTGCAAGTCCGATGCCTTGTTCTTGACGCTGAAAGCCAGCAACTGGGTGATGTCCACAGACCTCTCCGTTTGTTTGTTACGCTCATGCAATTATGACCATGATTCAAGAGAACATCTGCAATGTCCAGTCACGCATTGCCGCCGCCTGTCACGCCAGCGGCCGTCTGCCGTCTTCAGTCAGCCTGCTGGCGGTGTCCAAGACCTTTGACGCCGAGGCAGTGCAACAGGCCCATGCGGGCGGGCAATGTGCCTTTGGCGAGAACTACATTCAGGAAGCGGTGGTGAAAATCGTCGCGTTGCGTCACCTGCCGCTGCAGTGGCACTGTATCGGCCCCATCCAGAGCAACAAGACCCGGCTGGTGGCGGAGCACTTTGACTGGGTGCAGACGGTGGACCGGCTGAAGATTGCCCAGCGTCTTTGTGAGCAGCGCCCCAAGCACCTGGCGCCCTTGCAAGTGTGCATTCAGGTCAACGTCGATGGTGGCCCCACCAAGTCGGGCGTGGCGCCTGCGGACACGCTGGCGCTCGCGCAGGCGGTGGCCAGCTTGCCCAGGCTGCGGCTGCGCGGGCTCATGTGCATTCCTGAGCCAACTTCGGATTTTGTAGCTGCCTGTGCTCTATTTAAAAGGGCTGGAGATCTTTTTTGTGCCTTAAACACTGCGGGTCTGGGACTCGACACCCTGTCGATGGGCATGAGCGCCGACCTGGAGGCCGCTGTGGCCAGTGGCAGCACCATGGTGCGGGTGGGCAGTGCCATCTTTGGCCAGCGGCACTATGCGACCTGACGCCTGGCCCTGCATCGTCGGGCGCTATTTCAATGGCAGCTGGGTGGTATTCTTGACTTCTTCCATCACCGCGTAGGTGCGTGTTTCGCGCACCCCGGGCAGTTGCCACAGCACGGTGCCGGCAAATTCGCGGTAGGCGGTCATGTCCGCCATGCGGGTTTTCAGCAGGTAGTCAAAACCACCGGCCACCATGTGACATTCCATGATCTCGGGGCGTACCTGCACCGCCGCCTTGAACGCCTCAAACACATTGGGGGTGGTTTTGTCCAGCAAGACCTCGACGAACACCATCAAGCCTGCCCCGAGCTTTTCCGCGTTCAGGCGCGCTTCATAGCCCAGAATAACGCCCTCGCGCGCCAGACGCTGAACGCGCGCCAACACGGCGGTGGGTGACAGTGCCACCGCCTCGGCCAGTTTCAGGTTGCTGATGCGACCGTCTTCCTGCAGGGCCTGCAGGATCTTGCGGTCAATGCGATCCAGATGAAAGGGCACGGCATCGGCCATGACCGTGTCAAGTCGCAGGTGTCAGACCGAGTGCGTCCGCCAGCAGCTCAGGGCGGATCGGCTTGAGGTAGGCGCCTACCAGCTGGATGCCTTCGCCGTTGGCAATGTCGCGCGCCAGTTGCAGCGTTTCGGGGTTGACGCCACTGAGCAAAAGCACGCCACCCCGATAGTGCAATTTGGCCAGTTCGGCGACAAACTCGATCCCGTCCATGTCGGGCATGTAGATGTCACAGATCAGAAAGTCCGGTGGTGTTGGCAACGCCCGCAGTGTCGACAGCGCCTGCAGACCGTCGCCGGCCTGGTGGATGTTGGTCACACCCAGCTGCATCAGCATTTCACACATGATGTCGCGCAAAAAATCGTCGTCATCGACCAGCAAGACCGACGGGCTTGGGCGCAGTGAGGGGGTATTCATGAAAGTGAGGGCAAAAGCGGTGACAGGGCCATATGCTAATCCAGCATCGCTTCCAGTCTGCCGCAGAGTTGTTGCCAGGCCGGGAAATCCGCCTCGCACTGGGTTGGAAGCAGCGGTACGCGCGCGGCCAATTCGGCCGGCCAGGGCGCCTGGGTCTGCCCCTCATCCAGGAGCTGTTCGCTGGCCCGGGCCTGGCGCACCGCCATCTGCACCAGGGCCAGCATCTTGCTGCCACCGGCCGTCGTGGCGTCACTAGGGTCGGCCGCCAGGACTTCCTGAAACAGGCCGGGCAAGCGCCAGCGGCGTGTCAGCTCCGCGCCGACCTCGGGATAGGCAAAACCAAACCGCTCGCGCTCCAGCGCGGCGCGCTGGGGTGCCAGCGGGTGCACCTGCATGTCAAGTTCGCGCACCGCATCGGACAGGCCCATGTGCATGAACAGCTGACCGATCGGATACAACAAACCCAGCGTCCAGGCGTGGTGAACGTTGAGTTGCACCTCTGGCAGAGCGGCCCAGTGCTGGGCCGCGGCAGCAATGCGCAGGCTGCGGCACCAGAACGGCTTGAGCAGCGCCGGCTCCAGCGTGCTGAAGCGGCTTTTCAGACCGACGCTGATCACCACCGAGCGCACGTTGATGGTGCCCAGCTGGCTCAGCGCCTGGGCGGCCGTGCCAATTTCTCGTGTCGGGCTGAAATGAACCGAGTTGGCAAGCTGCAGCAAGCGCGCACAAATGGCCGGGTCGCTTTCGATCAGCCGGGCCAACGCCGTCGGTTGCACCGAGTCGTTGCCCAGAGCCACGATCAGTTGCTGCAGCACTTGCGGGATCACCGGCACGGCTTGCGGCAGTTGGAACAGTTGCTCTAGTTTCATGCGTCTAGGTATTGGTGAATGCGCTCGTCAGCCTGCTCCAGAGCCCCGGGTAACTGGTCGCACAGGGCCTGACATGCCGCGCCGTCAGCCCCACGGCCAGCCGCTTCAAGCGACTGGCAGAACTCGCCCAGCGCCATCGCGCCCACGGCACGGGCCGAAGACTTGAGGGTGTGGGCGATGCGGGTCAGCGCGTCCAAGTCACCCGCTGCACCAGCCTGCTGGATATCGCCTAGCTGCCGTGCCGCATTGATCAGGAACTTGCCAAGCAGGCGTTTGAGCATGGCACGGTTGTCACCCACCGCCGCGGCCAGCGTGGTCGGGTCCCAGATGACTGAGGACGCTGGCTCCGCCGCAGCGGCATTGCTGCCGACCGGCAGCGCTGGCGGTGCTGTCTCGTGGGTGTGGGCCAGTGGCAGCCATTTGTTCAGTATTCGAGCCAGTTCATGCATGCGCACCGGCTTGCTCAGGTAGTCGTCCATGCCGAACGCAAAACAGCGTTCGGCTTCACCGTACATGGCGTTGGCCGTCACGGCAATCACCGGTTTGCGCACACCCGCTGGCTCGTTGCGCCGAATCTCGACCGTCAGGTCGTAACCGTCCAGATTGGGCATGTGGCAATCGGTCAGCAGCAAGGCGTAGCGGCCGCTGCGCCACATCGCCAGTGCCTGAACACCATCGGCGGCCAGCTCGGCGGCATAACCCAGGCGTCGCAGCTGCTGGTACATCACGTCGCGGTTGGTCTCGTTGTCTTCCGCCACCAGAATCAGTTGCTTGCGCAAAACTGCTTCTTCGACACTGGGTGCGCGCCGACCCTGGTCGGACGCCGGTGGCTGCGCGCGGGCCAGGCTGGAGCGGCTCAGTCGCCCACAGGCGACAGCAACGCCCTGCAGCAACTCTCGGTACATCAGGGGCTGGGCACGGACCTCGACGCCCTGCAAATCCGCTTGTGCGCCGGGCTGGCGTACCAGCCACAGCACCCGGTCGTGATCACGCCACATCTGCCAATCGATCTGGTCGGCACTACAGGAGTGGGTCAGGTCGAGCAGCAGCGCAGTATCCTGGTCCGCTTCAGACAGTCTGGCCTGCGCACTCGGCATATCGGGCATGGGGCACAGCTGCGCACCGGCCGAGTGGAGATAAACCTGCAGCACGGTCCAGCATGCCATGGCGGGTTTGACCACCAGCACACTGACACCTTGCAGGTCCGGCAATCGCGGCAGCGTCTGGTCCTGCGGTGCGGTGGCTGCCACCAGTGGCAACTCAACGCTGAACTCGGAGCCCTTGCCGGGTGCGCTCTGTACATCGATGCTGCCGCGCATCAGCGTGACCAGTCGATGCGTGATCGAAAGGCCCAAACCGGTGCCACCAAAGCGGCGCACCGTGCTGGCATCGGCCTGACTGAAGGGCTGAAACAGCTTCTCCACCACATCGGCGCTCATGCCGATGCCGTTGTCAATCACCACCATGTGCAGCCAGTTGCTGCCGTCCGGGTGGGTTCTGGGCAACACCTGCAGGGCGGTACGCCCCTGCTGGTGGTGCGGCACGAACTTCAGCGCATTGCCCAGCAGGTTGAGCAGGATCTGCCGCAGCCGAAGCGGGTCCGACATGATCCAGGTCGGCAGTGCCGGGTCAACAAACAGCTCAAGCTCGACTTCCCCCTGGCGGGCAGAGCTCAACAGCAACTGCACCACATCTTCGACCACCTCGCGCAGCGGCATGGCCACCCGTTCGACTTCGAGTTTGCCGGCCTCGATCTTGGAAAAGTCCAGAATGTCATTGAGCAGGCCCAGCAGCGCCATGGAAGACTGATTGATGGTGTCCACCATGCGCAGCTGCGAGGCGTCCAGCGCGGTTTGTCGCAGGATGTCGACCATGCCGATGACGCCGTTCATCGGTGTGCGGATTTCGTGGCTCATATTGGCCAGAAACTCCGATTTGGCCAGGTTGGCCGCATCGGCCTGCTGGCGTGCATCACTGAGCTCCCGGGTGCGTTGGGTGACCAGTTCTTCCAGATTGTGGCGGTGGCGCTCCAGCTCGTTGGCGGTGTTTTTCTGTTCGGTGATGTCCTGCTGCACTGAAACGTAATGGGTGACGGTACCGTTGGCGTCGCGCAGCGGTGTGATGACGGCGCTGTCGACGTACAGGCTTCCGTTCTTGCGGCGGTTGAGCAGTTCACCGCTCCAGGCACTTCCCTTGGACAAGTGTTGCCACAGCTCCTGGTAAAGCGCCGCAGGGTTCAGCCCTGAGCTGAGCAAGCGCGGGTTATGACCGTAGGCTTCCATCCGGCTGTAACCGGTGTTTTGCACAAAGGATGCATTCACGTATTCGATGTCGCCGGCCAGGTTGGTGATGACGACACTTTCGGGGCTTTGTTCCGCCACCATCGAGAGTTTGCGGATCTGCTCTTCAGCCTGTTTGCGCTCACTGATGTCTTCGTAAATGCCCAGGATGCCAAACACCACGCCGTTGCGCGCCTTCAACGGGATCTTAGACGTGCGCAGCCAGACAGTTTGCCCCTCAGGGGTGGTTTGTGGCTCGTCATAGAACAGCTTGGACACCCCCTCCGCGATCACCCGGTGGTCGTCGGCGCGGTACAGATCGGCCTGCGCTGCCCAGCCCATCTGATAGTCATCCTGACCGATCATCTCGCTCGGGGTTCGCTTGCCGGCATCGCGGGCAAAGGCGGTGTTGCAGCCAAGATAGCGCAACTCGGCGTCTTTCCAGAACACCCGCATCGGAATGGCCTCAATCACCGTCATCAGCAGGTCGCGCGAGTCGGCTAATGCGGTCTCGATCCGTTTGCGTTCGGTGATGTCTTGCATGGTGCCGATCGAGCTTTCCGGTTTGCCCTGGGCATCAAACTCCGAGCGACAACGTTCCTGCACCCATTTGATGCGGCCATCCTTCATTCGCAGGCGGTGCTCCATCTCGTAGGGGCTGCGGGTCTGCAGAGAGCGTGTGTAGGTTTGATCCACTCGCTCGCGGTCGTCGGGGTGAATCAGCTCCAGAAAGGTCTGGTAGCTGGGTGAAAACGTGGCGACGTCAAGCTCAAAGATCCGGAAAATCTCCTCGCTCCAGTGCAGCGTGCCGGTGGTCAGGTCAAGTGTCCAGCTGCCCATTTGGGACAGTTGTTGTGCCTCGACCAGGCGGCTTGCCACCAGACTCAGCTGTTGCTGGCTCTCTGACAGTGCGGCCTCTCGCTGCGATAACTCCGACAACAAATGGTTGAATCCGTTGATCAACTGGCCGACTTCATCCGGGGTGTTGCCTGGCAATGGCTGCGTTGGCCGGTCCGACCCGGACTGCGCCTGCAAGGCGGCAAAAGCGGTGTAAACGGGTGCCAGTTGACGTCGCAGCAGCCACCAGGTTGCAGCCGCTGCCAACAACGAGGCCAGAAAGGTGGCCCAGGTGATGTTGTTGGCCAGGTTGTCAATGGGCGCAAAGGCTTCTTGCGTGGGCAGATCGACCGACAGTGCCCAGTCTGCCACGGGCACATCGGCCAGTGACAACATCATCTCAACCCCATTGGAGCCAACCAGGACCGAAGTGCCGGACGTGTTTTCAATGTAACGGTCAATGGCCGGGTTGAGGCCAGGGGCAGGCAGCGATTCGAGTACACGGGATTTTTCGGTCGCATTCACCACGATGCGCTGTTTGCGGTCAATCAAGGTGTACCCGCCTGACTGACCGTAGCGTGCGGACATGATGCGGTCCATGAAATTGGGCTTGCCCAGGTCGGTGGCACCCACCAGCGCGCCAAGAATCTTGTCATCCTGACCTTTGATGGGTACTGCAATGCCAAATGCCGGAGTGCGCAGGGTGTTACTGAGGGTCACGTCACCGACCTTGCTCTTGCCCAGTTTGAGCGCACTATGAATGTCGGGGCGTTCTGCAAAACTGCGGCCGATACGTTGCGCGGCCAGTGGCACGGATGCGATCACCGTGCCTTGAGCGTCGGTGACAAAGTAGCCAGCGGTGAACATGCTGGGCAAAGCCGGACGCTCGTCCAGCAATTGCTGGACATCGCCAGGGCGGGCCATCAGCTCGGCCGGCAGCAGACGTGTGACTTTCTCCAGGGTGTCCATGCGCTCGGCAATGCCCCGATTGATCTCGGTGGCGTGCAGCGTGACGGTGGCGAGCTGTTGCTGCCCCAGCATACGCTCCATATCCCGGTGCAGCCGCAGGTGCGCGTACCCGGCCAATGACCAAACCGCAATCAGGAAAACCGCCAGACTCAGCAGGGTCAGCCGAACCTGCAGCGAGCGCCACGAGTAGGGTGACAGGGGCAAAAGGCGCGGATTCATTCGGGCCAGGCGGCGCGCAGCCATTCGGTGCAGGCGGCAAATGGCATGGCACGGGCAAAATGATGGCCCTGCACCACGTCGCAGCCGACGCGTCGGACAAACTCAAGTTGCTCGGGTGTCTCCACGCCCTCGGCAACGACGCCCATGTCAAGCTGCTGCCCCAGCAAGATGGCGATGCGCAACACCGCCTGCGCCTTGCGTTCGGACAAGGCGCGTTGCACAAAACTGCCGTCGATCTTGAGCTCGCGAAATGGCAGGTCAATCAGCTGGACCAGACTGGAGTAGCCGGTACCAAAGTCGTCAACCGAGAGCACAAAACCCATCATGGACAGACGGGTGATGGTCTCCATGGCCAACGAGCGGTCCATCATCAGGCGGCTCTCGGTGATCTCGATCACCAGATCAGCCGGTTGCAGACCTGCCTCCGCCACGATCTGCCCCAGCAACTCGGGCAATTGCAAATTGTGGGCGGTGTCCATCGACATATTGATGGCGGCGCGCAGTGGCAGATTTAGTTGCTGCCACCGGCGCAGGTCGCGCACCACCTGACGTGTCAGCATAAAAAACAGCGCATCGGCCAGGCCGTGGGCCTCCAGGGCCGGTACAAAATGGGCGGGGCTCACCGCCTGGCCACCCGCTGGAAACCAGCGTGCCAACGCCTCGACCCCGATGATGCGGCCACTGCGTACCTCCATCTTGGGTTGGTACCACGGAACAAAATCGCTCTGGCTCAAAGCGAGCATCAGGCGTTCGCGTGTCAGGTCCTGCACATGGCTGGGTGAGACCACGGTGTCATCGTTTTGTTTTAACTTTGCCAGCATCGCACCAAGATCAGCCGTCTGACAGGGTTTGCCCAGCACACCGAGCAGCTTCAAGCCGTGGGCGGTGGCCAGCATGGCGGCACTGTCGCGAATCTCGTCGCGCACCCCCGACACCACAATCACCGGCGCCGAAAATCCGGCTTCAACCAGGTGACGCATCAACACCAGGCCATCCATGTCGGGCATGTTCAGATCACTGATGAGGGCTGCGATCTGATCCCCATAATGGGCGCACAGGTCCAGCGCGGCCAATCCACTTTCGGCAAACAACACGTCGCGCCAACCCAATGAGGCCAACTGAGCCCCCATCAGCTCGCGCTGAAACAGGTCGTCGTCGACAACCAGAATTTTGTTCGCACTAAGAGCCATCAGGGCCACCGGTGTATGGGTTATGGGTCTCCGGCATTATGGTCAGAACGGCGCGGCTGAAATTGATTTGTATCAAAAGAGCCGAACGATACGGTCAACCCAACCGTCCGAAACACGCCGTACAGGTGCCATGCAGTCTTGATGGCAACAAGTCAAGTTCGCCGCAGAGGTATCTATTCCGCAAATAAACTGCTGTCAAATGATAGAAAAATAGTAAAAAATTAATCTAAAAATACAGGAACATAGCGCATTCGTTTGTACCTGAAGGTTTCCATATGCTGACACAACGTTTGCCCAACCCCTATCGGCCTGAATCCAGCATTGTGTCGCAATGTCTGGCCTCGCTCAACAATGCGCTGGACTGGTCGGCGCTGGTGCGCAAGGCGCTGCCGTGGATCCAGACCGTGCGCGAGAACCCGCCGCCGTTCTGGGCGATGGAGAGTCTGCTCAAGGAGTACCCGATTTCCAGCGCCGAAGGGCTGGCGCTGATGCGTCTGGCCGAGGCCCTGCTGCGTGTGCCCGACGCCGAAACCGCCATCGCACTCACCGCCGACCAGCTGGGCCGGGCCGACTTTGACGGCAGCAGCGACAAGGTGCTGTCACGCCTGTCCAGCACCGCCATTGCCATGAGCAAACATTTCCTGCCCGCCGCACCCGGCAGCGGCCCGACGCCCGAGCCGGGGCTGATCGCCAAACTCGGGGCACGCACCGTGGTGGCCGCCACCTTGCGCGCGGTACAGCTGCTGGGGCGCCAGTTTGTGCTGGGTCAGACCATGGCCGAGGGCCAGCACGAAGCCGCTGCAGCACGCAAAAAAATGCCCAACCTGCGCTACAGCTACGACATGCTGGGTGAGGGTTCGCGCACCGATGCCGACGCGCTGGTGCACCTCAAGAGTTACCAGGATGCTATTGCGTCAATAGCTGCTAGCGCAGACAAAACCTGCGCTTGTGAGCAAAATGATGGGATATCCATCAAGCTCAGCGCGCTGCACCCGCGTTACGAGTACGCCCAGGCAGATCGCGTTTTGGCCGAGCTGGTGCCGCGGGTGTGGGGCTTGTGTGAACAAGCGGCGCGCGCCAACATCAACCTGACGATTGACGCCGAAGAGGTGGACCGGCTGGAGCTGTCGCTGGAGGTGTTTGAGGTGCTGATGGCCCAAGTGGCGAAGCATTACCCGCAGTGGCGCGGTTTTGGCCTTGCAATGCAGTCGTACCAGACCACGGCGCTGGAACTGGTGGCGCATGTGACGGAGTTGGCGCGCAAGCACGGTCTGCGGCTGATGTGCCGGCTGGTCAAAGGTGCGTATTGGGATGCCGAAATCAAGCGCGCACAGGAACTCGGCCTGCCGCACTACCCGGTGTTTACGCACAAACACCACACCGACGTGAGTTACCTGGCGTGTGCCAAAGCACTGCTGGACGCGCCCGACGCCATTTACCCGCAATTTGCCACCCACAACGCCGCCACGGTGGCGGCCATTTTGCAGATGGCGGCCAAAACCGGCGCGCCGTTTGAGCTGCAGCGTCTGCATGGCATGGGCGAAGGCGTGTACGGCGAGGTGCTGAAAAACCCGCTGGTGGCCTGCCGCGTCTATGCGCCGGTTGGGGCCCACAAGGATTTGCTGGCCTATCTGGTGCGTCGCCTGCTGGAAAACGGCGCCAACTCGTCGTTTGTGCATCAGCTTGCCGACGAGACCGTGCCGATCACCGAGCTGCTGATCTCGCCGCTGCGTCTGGAGCCGCATGCATCGCTGCCCTTGCCTGCGCACCTGTTCGGTTTGCAGCGCCCCAACAGCTGTGGGCTGGACCTGACCGTGTCCGCGATGCGCGACCCGCTGCTGGCGGCGCTGGCTGCGCTGCAGCTGCCTGAGGTGCCCGAGTTTGATGCCAAATTGGCCTCTGGCGCAGTATTATCAAGCGCAGCCAGCTATCAACAGTGGAGCGCTGTGTCGGTCGAGGTGC
Source organism: Rhodoferax sp. (assembly GCF_018063565.1). Classification (GTDB taxonomy): domain Bacteria; phylum Pseudomonadota; class Gammaproteobacteria; order Burkholderiales; family Burkholderiaceae_C; genus Rhodoferax. The sequence continues at coordinate 1,772 of NZ_JAGPBB010000095.1, read as the reverse complement.
GCGCCCGCATCCTGCGGCTGGCCGCAGACGAGCTGCAGGCGCAGCTGCCGCGTTTTTGCGCACTGCTGGTCAAAGAGGCGTTCAAGACCTGGAACGACGCGGTGAGCGAGGTGCGCGAAGCCATTGACTTTTTGCGCTATTACGCGGCGCAGGCACAAACCATCATGCAGCCCCAGACCATGCCCGGCATGGAAGGCCCCACGCTGCTGGGCATCACCGGCGAGAGCAACGAGCTGCGCCTGACCGGGCGCGGCCCGTGGGTGTGCATCAGCCCATGGAATTTTCCGCTGGCGATCTTTCTCGGTCAGGTGGCCGCGGCCCTGGCCACGGGGAACACGGTGCTGGCCAAACCGGCCGAGCAAACCCCGGCGGTGGCACTCGAAGCGGTCAAACTGCTGCACGCCGCAGGTGTGCCCGAAGGCGCCTTGCAACTGCTGCACGGCCCGGGCGAGACGGTGGGCGCGGCGCTGGTAGCAGCCCCCGGCGTGGCGGGGGTGGTGTTCACCGGCTCGACCGCTGTGGCCAAAATCATCAACCGGGCGCTGGCCGCCAAAGACGGCCCGATCGTGCCGCTGATTGCCGAGACCGGTGGCATTAACGCCATGCTGGTGGACAGCACCGCGTTGCCCGAGCAGGTGAGTGATGCGGTGATGCAGTCGGCCTTCAGGAGCGCCGGGCAGCGCTGCTCGGCCCTGCGCCTGCTGTGTGTACACGAAGAAATTGCCGACGGCGTAGTCGCCATGATCGCCGGTGCCGCGCGCGAGCTGCGCTGTGGTGACCCGGCGCTGCTGGCCACCGATGTCGGCCCGGTGATTGATGGTGAGGCGTTTGAGGGCATCGGGCGGCAACTTAAGCGCCTGCGCCGCGACGCCCGCGACCTGCTGGGTGATGTGCCAGGTTTCAAGCAAAATCAGCCTCCAGCCCAATCTAGACAAGCGCAATCAGCTATTGATTCAATACCCAACCTGATCGCACCACAAGCCTTTGAGGTGCAGCACATCAGCGATCTGAAAGACGAGATTTTTGGCCCGGTGCTGCACATCGTGCGCTGGGGTGGTGACCCGCACAAGGTGATCGCGCAAATCAACGCGCTGGGCTACGGCCTCACTTTAGGCATCCAGACCCGCATCGACAGCCGCGCCCAAGCGCTGGCGCGCGCCGCCCATATCGGCAATGTGTACATCAACCGCAACCAGATTGGCGCGGTGGTGGGCGTGCAGCCGTTTGGCGGCGAGGGCCTGAGTGGCACCGGCCCCAAGGCGGGCGGGCCGCATTATCTTTACCGCTTTTGCGCCGAGCAGACCATCACCGTCAACACCACGGCGGCCGGCGGGAATGTGCAGCTGATGGCGTGAGTGGGTCTCATCCGGTATGCGCGTTACTCACCAGCCGGGCGATGCGTTTTGCTGCGTGTCCCCCGGCCTTCGGCCTCCTCCTTGACCTTCGCAAAACGCATCACCCGGCTGATTCAGCGCGCGTTGGGCCGAGCCGACTCGGGTCGGCGTCGACGCGGCGACCTGGGCAGCAATCTGGCCGCCCAAGCGTTCCGGCGCTGGTGAATAATGCGTGTCTGGCCTGGACTGGCTGGGCTCGAATCAACAGAAATAAGGGGTACAGGATGACGATGTGCAGACGTGGATGCAATACCTTGCTGTTCGCTGCGGTGACCAGTTTGGCGTTGCCAGTGATGGCCGAACCGGGTGAATATTGGCAATTGACCACCAAGATGGAGATGGTTGGCATGCCGATGGCCATGCCCCCGGTGACAATGA
>NZ_JAGPBB010000094.1 GCF_018063565.1 Rhodoferax sp. | reverse complement strand
GTGACGCCGTTGGCAATGGCCAGGCCGGTGGCGGTCACCAGCGCACCAGCCGAGTTGACCTGAAATGCCCCGTCGCGGGTGTAACTGGTGGTGCCGTCCGGCATGGTGACCTGAAAAAATCCGTCGCCCTGAATCGCGACATCGAGTTTGTTGCTGGTCTGCTGCAAATTGCCCTGCGCAAACGAGCGGCTGGTGGCCACCGTTCGCACCCCGAGCCCCACCTGCAAACCGGTGGGCAAAGTAGCCTGTTCGGTGCTGTTGGCCCCCACCTGGCGCAGGTTCTGGTACATCAGGTCTTCGAATACGGCGGTGGCACGCTTGAAGCCGGTGGTCGACACGTTGGCCAGGTTGTTGGAAATCACATCCAGCTGCATTTGCTGGGCTTCCATGCCGGTTTTGGAGATCCAAAGGGAGTTGATCATGATGGGGTCTTTCTAAATCAGCCCTGAATGCTGAGCAATTGGGCAGCGGCTCGGTCGTCGGCCTCGGCGGTTTGCATCAGGCGCGTTTGCGCCTCAAACTGGCGTGCCGTCTGGATCATGCTGACCATGGTTTCAATGGCGTTGACGTTGGAGCCCTCGATCACGCCAAGCTGCACCCGCGCTGCGGCGTCATTGGCCATGGGCTCACCCGAGGTGGTCCTGAACAGGCCATCGCCACCGCGTTTGAGCGGGTCCTCTGCGGTCGGGGTTGCCAGTTTGAGCCTGCCTATCCCCGTGGGCGGCTGATTGCCCACTTTGGCGCTGAGGGTGCCGTCTATCCCCAGCGTGACCTCGCCGCCCTCGGGCACCGTGATGGGTGCGCCACCATCGCTCAGAACCGTCAGCCCGTTGTTGGTCTTCAAAGTGCCGTCCTGCGCGACTTCAAACGATCCGTTACGGGTATAGGCCTCGGTGCCGTCAAGCCCCTGTACCGCAAACCAGGAATTGCCGGTGGTCATGGCGTCCATGGCGCGGCCGGTGCGCTGCGGACTGCCCGGAATGTCGAGAAAACCCGGTGTGGCTTCCACCGCCATGACACGGGTGGTGGCACCATCGCCCGTCACTGGCACGGCGCGATAGGTGGATAACTCGGCGCGAAAGCCGTTGGTTGACACATTGGCCAGGTTGTTGGACAGCACGGCCTGCCGGTACGCAGCGGCGCTCGCGCCGGTCATGGCGGTGTAAATCAGGCGGTCCATGATGTCTCCTGGTCAATCCTTGTCAGATGGGGTGTTAACGCAGGTTGACCAGCGTCGACATGATCTGATCCTGGGTCTTGATGGTCTGTGCGTTGGCCTGGTAGGCACGCTGCGCCGTCATCATGTTGACCAGCTCCGCGGTCAAGTCCACATTGGACTCTTCGAGTGCGCCCGACCGCAAAATGCCGAATTTTCCAACGCCAGGCGAGCCCTGTACTGGTTGACCAGACTCATTCGTTGCGGCCCAAGCATTTCCACCGAGAGGAATCAGTCCTTGGATGTTGCGAAAATCCGCCAAAGCTAACTGTCCCGCAGATTGTGTTTCTCCGTTGGAATAGCGGGCGGTAATTACCCCATCTTCGCCAATGTTTAGACCAGTAAGTTCACCTGCGGTGTAGCCATTCTGTGTCAGATCGGAAACGGCAAATGCTGTGCCAAACTGAGTGACACTTGTCAGGTCGAGTGTAATTTCTGTTTGAATCAGGCCCGGACCTACGTCCTCATTCGGGTTCAATGAAGCAAAGGTTCCAGCTGGAAAGACGAGGCCAGTACCGGTTGCGTTGGCTGTACCAGTTCCATCCACAAGTGAATCGAGATTTCCAGCGCTGTTGAATACAATGGATCCCATGAGCGGGAATGTGACCGCTGGGACAGCAGGAGGTCCCACAAGTGCGGGTGTGTCAAGGCCGCCATAAATGTTCCATGTATTTGCTGCTGCATCCTTCTCAAAGTAGAAATTCACAGGTGATGCAACACCTTGTTCATCGTAAACATTCAAGGATGTTCCGAACGTTGACCTGGGGTTGATTGTTTTGCCTGCAGTTGTCAGAGCCGTGTTGTCCAGAATTCGGGCATCCAAATTAAACTCTGCATTAATCGTGGTCGTCGCGCTGGCACCAATCGGGGCGCTTGTTGGAAGCTGCAGTTTTTGGATCGATGCACTGGTTGGGACTCCTGATTTGTCCGTGGGGTAACCCATCAAATTTGCCCCAGTGTTGGTTCTCAAAAAACCGTCTTTGTCAAGCTTGAACGACCCGTCGCGTGTGTAAGCGGGCGATCCATCGTTTTGAGTCAATTGGAAAAAACCACTGCCATTGATTGCTACATCAAGATTATTGCTGGTAGTAGAGATGTTGCCCTGGGTAAACATCTGAGCGATGTTTGCGACTTCAACACCGATACCGGAACCACCAGAACTGGCTGAGCTTAGTGCCGATGACACAAGCCCACTAAACTCAGTACGAGAGGCTTTCATTCCAACAGTGTTTGCGTTGGCGATGTTGTGCCCGATCACATCTAGGTTGCGGCTGGCGGCATTGAGTCCCGATAGTCCGGTTTGGAATGACATGATGTTTCCTTGAAAAAAAGAGCAGGTTGAATTTAAAGAATGGCTTTGATGCTGCTGTAGGCGGTGGCACCACGGTCCTGGAGCTGCAGCGACATGGCACCGTTTTCCATGCCGACGGAAATCACCTTGTCCACACTCAGCGGGGTGGCGCTGATGGCTTTTTCGCCCATCTTGGCAACGACCCGGAAGGTCGGGTTGCCGGTGCCTTGGTAGCTGCTGGCATCCCAGCTGAAATAGTGGCGTCCGGCATCCAGTCCGCCGGCGTTTATGGTGTCGATCACCTGACCGCTGGTTGACAGGACTTCAACCTTGACACTGTCGGCGCGGGCTGATAGATCAATCGCACCAACGGCGGTCCCATCCACCGGGACTAGGCTATTGCCTTCCATCAACACGTTGTGACCGACCATGTTGCTGCCCTGCAGAACTTGCATGGCGCTGAACTGGTCCGCCAGACTCTTGAGCGTTTCGTTCACCTGTTGGATGCCAGTCACCGTGTTGATCTGCGCCATTTGTGTGGTCATCTCGGCGTTGTCCATCGGGTTCATTGGATCCTGGTTGTTCAATTGGGCGACCAGTAATTTGAGGAAACGGTCCTGCGCAGCCTGCATGTCAACCGCGCTGGAGGTGCTGTTGCTGCTGGAGTTTGTCAGGGTGCTGCTGACAGAGGAGGTGGCTGTGATCATGACGGTTTCCTGGTTTATTGGCCCATCTGCTGCGTTTTGAGCAGCAGGGACTTGGCGGTGTTCATGACTTCGATGTTGTTTTGGTAAGAGCGTGAAGCGGAAATCATGTTGACCATCTCCTCCACCGGGTTCACGTTGGAGTAATTCACGTAGCCCTGCGCATCGGCAGACGGGTGATTGGGGTTGTGCACCCGTTTGAAGGGTTCATTGCTTTCCTGGATGGCGCTGACCTTGACGCCCGCAGCGGCGTCCGACCCCATCGGGGTGGTCTGGAACACCACTTGACGCGCCTTGAAACCCTGGCCATCCGGTCCGGCGACGGCATCGGCGTTGGCCAGATTGCTGGCCACCACATTGAGCCGTTGTGACTGTGCGCTGACGGCACTGCCCGACACATTGAAAATTGAGAACATTGACATGGTTTTCTCCGGCGGGTCTCAGGTTTTATTGCCCCTGGATGGCACTGAGAATCGACTTGGACTGTCCATTGATGAAGCGCAGGGTCGACTCATAACGTACCGAGTTGTCGACAAAACTGGCGCGTTCACGGTCCAGGTCAACACTGTTGCCGTCCACGCTGGGCTGGCTCTGCACCGTGTAAGCCAGCTCCGACGCCCCGGCCATTTGACTTGAACTGCTGCCGGTCAGCGCGATGTGACGTGGATGACTGGTGGAGTTCATGGTGCTGTTGTTCAAGGGCAGACGGTTCGTCAACGAATTGAGCGCACTGGCGCCGGTTGACTGGCGCAGGGCCTCCTGAAAGTTGATGTCTCGGGCGACAAAACCCGGTGTGTCTGCGTTGGCAATATTGCTGGCGATGATGCGTTGGCGTTCCGCCCGCAGCACCAAGGCCTTGGAGTGGAACTCCAGACCGCTGGTCAAATTGGCAAACATACGACACCTCGGCTTTCTTGCCCTGCAGGACCATCCCGCAACGCACCTTTCAAAGGACTGATGAGCGATTATGAAAACGCGCCTGCTTTTCTAAACCCCAAATAGCAGGGGAAATGGCGACTACTTTGGCGCTCTGGTTGGGGCCAGATTTGCGTACAGTCGAGGAAATTGCCCATGGAACCACGATGTTTTTCGCCTTTCTGAACCGTTTGACGCGCATGATGGCCGCCCTGGCCATTGGCTTGCCCGGTGTTTTTGGATCGGCTTGGGCGCAGACACCCGGCGTCGCGGTTGCGGCCCAGGACGGGTCGCTTTATGCCGATGTGCAGTCCTGGTTGAACCAGGCGGTTGCGAGTTCCGGTGATTTGCCGTTGCGCATGGAGGTCGAGGTGGGTGAGCTGGACCGGCGTCTCACACTCGCGCCCTGCGCTCAGGTCGAGCCCTACCTGCCGGCCGGCTCCAGGCTGTGGGGGAAAACCCGGGTTGGTTTGCGTTGTGTTCAGGGTTCCGCCAAGTGGAATGTTTTCTTGCCCATCACTGTCAAGGCCTATGGTCCCGCCTGGGTTGTCAAGGGTCAGATCGCCTCCGGTGCAACGTTGTCGGAATCTGACTTGATGATGGTGGAGGTCGATTGGGCCGAGCGCACCAGTCCGGTGGTCGCCAATCAGGGCGATTGGCTGGGTTTGGTGGCGACGCGTCCGTTGTCGACCGGACAGGTGTTGCGCCAGGACATGGTCAAGGCGTCCCAGGTGTTTACTTCGGGCGCGCAGGTCCGGGTGGTGGCGCGTGGTCCGGGTTTTGAGATTGCCACCAGCGCACAAGCACTTTCTGCCGGGGTGATAGGTCAAAGTGCACGGCTGCGGATGGACAATGGTCGGGTGGTCAGCGGCGTGGTGGTTGACCGGCAAACCGTCAGACTGAGTTTGTAGGCCTTGCCGCCATGCTGAAAATAAAGTTAAAGTTCAGGCTGTTTCTGCCGAAAGTGATTCTACGAGGCTACATCACCCGTAGTTTTGGAGAACACCATGAAGATCAGCCAACCCACCGACAATTCTGTAGCCCTGAGCAGCAATGCAGCGTCTCTGACCGCCAAGAATGGTCCGGTTGCGGGTGCGCCGGTCAAAACCGCTCCCGCGCGGACGTCGCCACCCACGGGGGTGGCGGTCACAGTCTCATCGTTGACTCGTTCAATGGAAGCGGCTGGCCCATCCGACACGCCCGACGTCGACATGGCCAAAGTCGGAGCCATGCGGGAGGCTATCGCGCAAGGCACGTTTGCGGTCAATCCCGAGGCAATTGCCGACAAATTGCTCTCCAACGCCCAGGAAGTACTTCAGCGCAGCCGCTCCTGAGCACGCTTGCCCTGGTTTTTCCTCGGCTTTCTGAGGAAAAACCATGACGCCCGCCCCCTGTGCCCTGCTACTCGACCAAGTTGATGCCCAGTTGGCCCGGTTTGCCGACGCTTTGAGTGGCAAGAATCCTGATGAACTGACGCTCGCTTCTGCGGGCTTGCAGTCTTTGGTGCTAACCCTGGCCCAATCCATGCGCAATGGCGCGTTGTGGCGCGCCGATCCGGCGCTGGCGCTGCGACTCAAACAGATTGCTGCGGCACTGGCGGCCCAGCGCGAGAGTCTTTTGCGGCGCTCGGTGCTGGCGGAGCGCGCGCTGGCGACCCTCATTCCGTCGACCCGGTCAGAAACCTACTCGGGAGGTGCAGGCGCGCGGCGTGCCTATGGTGGGTTTGGCCGCCAGAGTGGCGAATTCAAGGTGGCTGCCGCCTAATCCAGTCAATGCGTGCGCATCTTGGCACGCAGGCGGGCGATTGACTGGCTGTGTAATTGACAAATACGCGACTCCGTCACATCCAGCACGGCGGCAATTTCTTTCAGGTTCATGTCCTGCTCGTAATACATGCTCATGATGTACTGCTCGCGTTCGGGCAGGTTCTTGATCGCTGCCACCAGCGCGGTGCGCAGCCGCTGGTCGCGCAGCACATTGATCGGGTCGGCGTCAGAGTCGCCCATGTGGCGGTCCAGAAAACTGTCCTCGTCATCCTGCCCGTGGTTCATGTCTTCCAGATAGATCAACTGGCCGCCTTGCACTTTGGTCAACAGGCCCTGGTACTCTGACAGACTCATGTCCAGCGACGCCGCGATTTCACTCTCCAGGGGGCTGCGGCCAAGACTGTGTTCCAGTCGGCGCATGGCTTCTTCGATCTCTTTCTGGCTTTTGCGTGTGCCACGTGACGCCCAATCGTTCTCACGCAGTTCATCCAGCATGGCACCGCGGATGCGTTGCGTCGCAAAGGTCTCAAATTGGACGCCCTGTGTTGCCTCGAAACGAGACAAGGCTTCGGACAGACCGATCAAACCCACCTGAATCAGGTCGTCGACCTGCACGTTGGCCGGCAGCTTGGCCATCATGTGGTGGGCCAGTTTGCGCACCAGCGGCTGGTATTGGCGGATCAGGGCGTTGCGATCAAGCTGGCCCTTGGCGGTATACATCAGTGCATCCTCTCCGATGGATGCCGCTCCAATACGACCGCGTTCTCAAGCAGCTGAAGTGCCAGGCGGTTGACTCCATCGTGAGCGTTGTCGGTTGATGGGGCGCCCGCCGACACGGTGATTGGCTTGACCTGATAGCCCAGGAACGCCATGGCGCACTGCTGCAGATGGTTGGAGGGAGCTGAGTTGGGCATAGACGGACTGGCAACGCTTGACAGCGCTATATTAGCAACAGTTGGGCGCAACTGGGCTTCGATGAGCAACTGTTTTAATGCCTGGTATGCCGTCAATGACGATGATTTGAGGGGGGGCAACACCAGCAAAGGCTCCAGAGCACTGTGTTTGAACAGCAGGGTCATGGTGGCGGCATCCGCATATACCAGCACGACTGAGTAGTTTTGAAACAGCTCACCCAGTGTCGCAATTGGCAGAGCCTGGGTGCAAAGGCGCGCAAAACCCTGCGCCGCCGGCAAGACTGACCACGCAACCGATTCGCTGGTACCCTGGCAGCGCTCCAGCGGGTTGTCCAGCAGCTGCGCCAAACCCGCGTTTCTGGCCGCTTCCTGGGCGTGGCCGTCCAGCACCAGAACCGACAAACCCATATCAATCCAGCTATTGCACAGTGCCCAAAGCAAAGGTAACTCGCCTTGCTGCTGGCCATGGCTGGCCACGGCAACCAGTCGTGGTCCCGACGCCGGAGCCAGCGATTGCAACCCTGCCGCCTGGTTGACACAGGGTTCAAGCATGAAGCTGCTCCGCATGCAGCGGCGTTGCTTGTGCAAAGAAGAAACCGAGATCGGTGGCTTTGGGGTCAAAGGCCGACTTCGCCGCCGAGCGCATCGACATGCTGACCAACTGCGTGGCATCGGCACGCTCCCAATCCTCGGGCACCTTTTGACCCATGGTGACACCACGCAATTGCAGCTGGTGGCGGATGATCGCATCGATCGCCGGGCCAAGTTTGGCCGCTTCATCCAGTTTGGACAAAATACCCTGCTGCACACCATCGGTCTTGAACGAGGCGATCACGTCGTCAAGTGTGTCGCCATGACCTCCTGCATTCAGAACCAGCAAGCGGTTGACCCCTGGGACATCCAGTACCTCAAGCATATCGCGCTTGCGCGGATCGCTGGGCGCAATGCCGGTGGTGTCGATGAGCACCATCTTCTTGTTTTCCAATAGGCCGAGCAGATCCTGCAACGCGGCGCGATCATGCGCCAGATGTGCGACCACGCCAAGCATCCGGCCGTAGGCACGCAACTGTTCGTGGGCGCCGACCCGGTAGGTGTCCAGGGTAATCAGCCCCACACTTTGCGCCCCATAGGTCTTGGCGCAAAGTCCTGCCAGTTTGGCCGCCGTGGTGGTTTTGCCAACACCTGTTGCTCCCACCAAGGCAAAGGTGCCGCCCTGTTCGTGAATGGCCTGGGCATTGGCGTCGGTGCGCAGGTTGCGGGTCAGGATATCCATCACCCAGCGCAGCGCATCGGCGGCTGGCATGTCCTCGGGCAGCCGTTCCAGAATGGTTCTGGACAGACTGGGTGAGTAGCCTGAGCGGATCAATTTGAGCATCAGGTTCGACTGGATTGGGCTTTGCCGGGCCTGGCCCAGCCAGGTCAGCGTGTTAAAACGCTCCTCAATCAGGTTTTTCATCGACTGCAACTCGTCCACAATCCCCTGAGACATCTGAGGGGAACTCGCCGCCGTGGCGCGCGGTGCCGCGCGCGGAGCAAGATGCGGCTGGGCCGATGACGCAGCCGCGTTGGCCGGTGCAGGCACAAACTGGATCGGCGCGGGGCGTGCGGGCTGGCGCTCAATCGGGCTGGGCTCGATCCGGATCGGGCGAACGGCCTGCGCCGTGCTGTTGCTGGCCTGACCGGTCAGCGCCTCATGCCGGCGACGCAACATGCGCTCCCGTACGTAATCCTGAAACGAAAGCGTACTCATGGCCAGCTGCGTGGCGTCATCCATCACCTGACTATCAGGATTGGCTGTCAGACGGGGTGTCGCCGGGGCCGCTGGTCGGGTAGCGGATCGCGCCGCCGGCAGTGGCTTGCCTTGCCGGACCAGCTCATTGCGGTCGAGTGCTTCCAGCGTGTCTTCTCCGGTGGCGACCACCTCAACACCGGCATCCGTTTGCCGGTTGGACAAAATCAGCGTGCCATCGCCAAACGTCATACGCGCTTTGGACAATGCCTCGCGGGCGGTGGGTGCGGTAAATTTCTGGATGTTCATGATGCTGCACCTTTCAGGATGGGGCCAACGCGTATCGTGTGGGATTCAGGAATCTCGCTGTGTGCCAGCACTTGCAACCGGGGTGCCACACGGCGCACCAGGCGGGAGATGGCGCTGCGAATCTGATCAGGCACCAGCAGGCAGGCAGGTATGCCGATTTCTTCCTGTTTGAGTGCGACCTCAGCGGCCTTTTGTGTCAGTATGTCGGCTACGCCGGGATCAAGAGCCTGTCCCTGGCCGTTCGGGTTGCCCAATGCCTGCACCAGCAGGCGCTCCAGCGCCGGGTCAATCGCGATCACGTTGAGTTCGTTGATCGGGCCATAAATCTGCTGCACGATGGCCGGTGACAGCGCAATACGTACGCGGCGTGCCAGTTCAGCTGGGTCCGCAACGGTGCCTGCATGTTCTGCCAGCGACTCGATGATGGTGCGGATGTCGCGAATGTGGACCGACTCTTCCAGCAGCAATTGCAGCACTTTCTGGAACACGGCAATCGATACCATTTTGGGAACCACTTCTTCAATCAGTTTCGGGGCCTGTTTGCTCACATGCTCTACCAGTTGCTGGGTCTCGGTGCGGCTCAGCAATCTGGCGGCTTGCACTTGCATCAAGTGTGACAAATGTGTGGCCATGACAGTCTCGGAATCAACCACGGTAAATCCGGCCATTTGCGCGGCTTCCTTTTGCGCGTTGTCAATCCAGTGCGCGGGCAGCCCGAAAGCCGGGTCGGTGGTGGGTGTGCCGATCAGTGGCGTGGTGATGCCCCCCGGGTTGATGGCCAGGAACATGCCGGGGAAAGCCTCGCCTTCACCCACAATCACGCCGCGCAGGGTGATCCGGTAGCCGCTGGGTTTGAGCTCCAGGTTGTCGCGCACATGGACCGGTGGCGGCAGGAAACCGACCTCCTGCGCAAACTTGCGTCGCACGCCCTTGATGCGGGTCAACAGGTCGCCCTGGCGGTTTTTGTCCACCAGGGTGATCAGCCGATAACCCAGTTCAAGTCCCAGTTGATCAACCGGCTGCAGGTCGTCCCAACTGGCTTCGCTGTCCGATGCCGGTGTCTGAATTACCGGTGCATCTTCGGCAGGCACCGGCTGGTGCGACAACATCCACGCGCCATAACCCAGCACCATCGCGATGCCCAGGAACACGGTGTGTGGCATGCCAGGAATGACGCCCAGAATGCCCATGATGGTCGCCGTGATGCCCAAAACCTTGGGTGATATGAACATCTGGGTGACGATCTGTTTGCTCAGATCATGGTCCTTGCCAACGCGTGACACCACCATGGCCGCCGCGACCGAAATCAGCAATCCCGGAATCTGCGCCACCAATGCGTCACCCACGGCCAGCAGGATGTAGGTGTCAGCGGCTTGTGAAGCGGTCAGGTTGTGCTGCAGCACACCAATGGCAAAGCCGCCAAAGATGTTGATCAGCAAAATCAAAATGCCGGCAACTGCGTCGCCCCGTACAAACTTGGAGGCACCGTCCATCGACCCAAAAAAGTCGGCTTCTTCAGACACCTCGGCACGACGGCGCTTGGCCTCTTTTTCATCGATCAGGCCCGCATTCAGGTCAGCATCCACCGCCATCTGTTTACCCGGCATGGCATCGAGGGCAAAGCGCGCGGACACTTCAGCAATACGCTCGGCGCCTTTGGTCACCACCACAAAGTTGATCACCACCAGGATCGAGAACACGATCAGACCGACAGCAAAGTTGCCGCCAATCAGGAAATGCCCAAACGCCTCAATCACCGCGCCGGCGGCACCCGGGCCGGTGTGGCCCTCCAGCAGCACCACCCGTGTTGACGCCACGTTGAGTGACAGCCGCATCAGGGTGGTCAGCAGCAGCACTGCCGGAAACGCCGCAAAGTCCAGTGGCTTGATCATGTAGGCCGCCACCATCATCACCATCAGGGCCACCGAGATGTTGAAAGTGAAAAAAGTGTCGAGCATCCACGGCGGCAATGGCAGCACCATCATGGACAAAATCGCCACCACCAGCATGGGCGCCGCAGCACCCTGCATCAGGGCGCGGTTGCTGCTCAGCCAGCTTTTGGCGGAATTCAAATCGAGGTTCATGCTGTTTCAGCCGCTGCGACCACCGTGGACAGCGGGTCAAGTTCTGGCGGTACAAAGGGCACCGGCACCTCGCCGGGCATCGGGCCGTCACCCCGTATGGCGGCTTTCAGCCGGTAGATGTAAGCCAGCACTTGCGCCACCGCGGTGTACAGGCTGGCCGGAATGTCCTGGTCGATGTCGGCATGGGTGTACAAGGCGCGTGCCAGTACTGGTGACTGCAGCACCGGAATAGCGTGCTCGTTGGCCAGGTCCCTGATCTTGAAGGCCAGCAGATCGGCACCTTTGGAGACCACACGCGGTGCATGCATGGTTTTCTCGTCGTACTGGATCGCTACCGCGTAGTGGGTCGGATTCATCAACACAAAGTCGGCTTTGGGCACCGCCTTGACGCTGTTGCCATGGGCGATGTCACGCTGACGCTGGCGGATATGGCCTTTCATTTGCGGGTTGCCATCTGACTCCTTGCTTTCCTGCTTCATCTCCTGGTGCGACATCTTCATGCGCGACTGGTGCAGAAACCGCTGCAAAGGCACGTCGATCATGGCCACGATCAGAATCACCAGCAGCATCAAGCCCATGCCGTGTTTTAACCAGTCCTTCAGATCGACAATGGATTGCGCGGAGGGCTGCAGCACCAGTGAGCGCAAGGTTTCCAGGCTGGACGACAAATAAGTAAAGCCGACCACCAGCAACATGGCTGCAATGAAGCTCATCTTGAGCGTTTCAGTGAACTTTTCCTTGGTGAACATGTTGCCCAGACCACGCAGGGGGTTGAGCCGGCTGAAGTCGGGCGTGATCGGTTTCAAGCTCTGAACCCAGCCGCCCACGGCCACGGTACTGCCCACCGCCATCGCGCTGACCACTGCTGCGAAGGCCGCGCAGCCGACCAGTCCGACGGTCACCATATTGCCCAGCCGGGTCATCATCAGGGCCGGGTCGGCAATGGTTTGTGCGTTGAAATGCAGTTGCAGGCTGAACTCACGCTCAAGATGCTCCAGCATCAGAGGCAGCAGCCAGATCAGTGCCGCAGCACCACCGCCAAGTACAGCCAGATGCGACAAGTCGCGCGAGCGGGCGACCTGCCCGTCGTCTTTCGCCTTTTGCAGCTTGCGTTCCGAGGCGGGTAAATTGCGGTCTTGACTGCTGGATTCCATTTGGGGGCGACACTATGATTCACCCCATTGTCTTTAGCAGCCCCCGAAACTAAAGGGCAAAAAGCGGGTGGAAACCCCGCCAGATTCCTGCAGCGCTAAAACCCCAGGCTCGCCAGCAGGTCATCCACCTCGGACTGGCCCTTGACCACATCCGGGTTGCCTTCGGGGTCGACCACCGGGCCTTGCAGAATGGGCTCGTGCAAAATCGGCTCTGACAGCAAAGTCGGCGTCGGCGCAGCCATGGCAGTCGGGCTGGTCTGACCATCTGAAGGAGCAGTCAGGATCAGCAATTGCACCAGTTCTGCCTCTACATCCGACACCAGACTCACCACTTTGGCCACGACCTGGCCGGTCAGATCATGAAAATCCTG
>NZ_JAGPBB010000027.1 GCF_018063565.1 Rhodoferax sp. | reverse complement strand
TGCCAGATGGTGGCCCAAGGCGAAGGCACCGACAACGACGAGTCGGCTGCGCAACATCAGATTCTCGAAACCTTTCTGCAAAGCTGAGGACCACCTGTATGAGCAACACACAACGCATTGTGGTGGACCCGGTCACCCGCATCGAAGGCCACCTGCGTATCGAGGCGCAAACCGACGCCGACGGCAAGATCACCCAAGCTTATTCCGCCGGCACCATGGTGCGCGGCATCGAGATCATCCTGCGTGGGCGTGACCCGCGTGATGCCTGGGCGTTTGCCCAACGCATTTGCGGCGTCTGCACGCTGGTGCATGGGCTTGCCTCGGTGCGCTCGGTTGAAGACGCGCTGCACCGTGCCATCCCGACCTACAGCATCCCGCGCAACGCCGAGCTCATCCGCAACCTGATGATCGCCACGCAGTACATCCATGACCATGTGATGCACTTTTACCATTTGCATGCGTTTGACTGGGTCGATGTGGTGTCTGCCCTCAAGGCCGACCCCAAGGCCACCTCTGAGCTCGCGCAAAGCATCAGCAGCTACTCCAAATCATCGCCTGGCTACTTTGCCGATGTGCAAAAGAAGGTCAAAAACTTTGTCGAGCAAGGACAGCTGGGCATTTTTTCGAACGCCTACTGGGGCCATGCAGCGTACAAACTGCCACCCGAAGCCAATCTGATGGCAGTCGCCCATTACCTCGAAGCGCTCAGCTGGCAGCGCGACGTGGTCAAGTTGCACGCCATTTTTGGCGGCAAAAACCCGCACCCCAATTTTGTTGTGGGTGGTGTGCCCTCGGCCATTTCGGTGCAGACGGCGGCCGGGCCGATGAACTCAGGCGGCGGGCAGGCGGCCACGGCGGTCAACCTGGTCGGGTTGCAGCTGGTGCAAAACGTCATCAAACAAATGCAGGAGTTTGTCGATCAGGTGTATGTTCCCGACCTGCTGGCGATTGCCTCGTTTTACAAAGACTGGGGCGGCATTGGCAACACTGGCGGCAACTTTTTGTCGTTTGGCGACCTGCCGGGCAAGTCGATGTGGGACGCGGATGCGTTCCTGATTCCGCGCGGGGTCATTCTGGGTGGTGATGTCTCAAAAATTCACCCCATCGACTTTGACAAGGAAGACGAAATCCAGGAGTTTGTGAGCCACTCCTGGTACAAGTACGGCGCGGGCGATGCGCAGGGTCTGCACCCCTTCAAGGGCGAGACCGAGCTCAACTTTACTGGCCCCAAGCCACCTTACGAGCAGCTCGAGGTGGAGCAGAAATACTCGTGGATCAAGTCGCCCCGCTGGCAAGGCAAGGCCATGGAAGTCGGGCCCCTGGCGCGTGTGCTGCTGATGTACGCCAATGGCCACAAGCAGACCAAAGAGCTGGTCGATGGCACCTTGAAGAAGCTTGACGTGCCGGTCACCGCCCTGTTCTCCACACTCGGGCGCACCGCCGCCCGGGGCCTGGAATCCAAGGTGATTGCCGACTCGATGCAAGGCTGGTATGACGCGCTGATCGCCAACATCAAGGCCGGCGATGTGCGGACCTTCAACGACCAGTACTGGAGCCCCTCAAGCTGGCCCAGTCACATGCACGGTGTCGGTCTGATGGAAGCCCCGCGCGGTGGCCTGTCGCACTGGATCGTGGTCGACGATGGCAAGATCAGCAACTATCAGGCGGTGGTGCCCAGCACCTGGAACGCCGGCCCGCGTGACGCCAAGGGCCAGCCCGGGCCGTATGAAGCCGCGCTGCAGCACAACCACCAGTTGATCGACACCAAGCAGCCTCTTGAAATTCTGCGCACCGTGCACAGTTTCGATCCGTGCATCGCCTGCGCCATCCATGTGACCGACCCGCAAGGCGAGGAACTGGTGCAGGTCAAGGTGAATTGATCGCTGCAAAACAAAGAGCTACCAGCGTTTTAAAAACAAGCGCTGGCAGCCAATTTGTCGGGTCGTGCCGCGACAGCGGAGTTAAGTGCCTTATCGCCAGGAATGGCGTCCGAACCGGGTCGCGCAGCGATGATGGTTCTGACCATCAATGATGGCGGGTCAAAAGGCGGGTTGCCGTGCGCAACACAAGCCATTTTCCACCGCACAATCTGGCTTTTCTTTGACTGCGGAGTTCTTCTATGTCGGCGATGACCTTGTTGCAATCTTTGGGTGTGCGTCCGGGTGTTTTCGCGGATGGCCAGCTGGCCACGTTTTCCCCGATCGATGGGGTTGCGCTGGCGCGGGTTCGTGCCACCGAGGCCGCTGCCGTGGCGCAGACCGTTGAGCGCGCCCACGCCGCCTATTTGCGCTGGCGCAGCGTACCCGCGCCGCAGCGCGGCGAACTGGTGCGCCTGCTCGGTGAGGTGCTGCGCGCCAACAAACAGGCGCTGGGTGAACTGGTGACGCTCGAAGTGGGCAAAGTGTCCTCCGAGGGGCTGGGTGAGGTGCAGGAGATGATCGACATCTGCGAC
Source organism: Rhodoferax sp. (assembly GCF_018063565.1). Classification (GTDB taxonomy): domain Bacteria; phylum Pseudomonadota; class Gammaproteobacteria; order Burkholderiales; family Burkholderiaceae_C; genus Rhodoferax. The sequence goes on along the minus strand of NZ_JAGPBB010000027.1, from coordinate 41,005 downwards.
TTTGCCGTCGGCCTGTCGCGCCAGTTGCATGGTTTGACGATTGCCAGCGAGCGCCCGGGCCACCGCATGATGGAGACTTGGCAGCCGCTGGGCGTGGTCGGGGTGATCACCGCGTTCAATTTTCCGGTGGCGGTATGGGCCTGGAACGCTGCGCTGGCGCTGGTGTGCGGCGACGCCGTGGTCTGGAAGCCGTCTGAAAAAGCACCCCTTTGCGCGCTGGCCGTGCAGGCGCTGTTGGAGCAAGCGTGTGGCAAATTCAACCACCCCGAGCTTACCCAAGATCTGTCGCAGCTGGTGCTTGGGCACGCCGATGTGGGCCAGGGGCTGGTGGACCACCCCAAAGTGGCGCTGGTCTCAGCCACAGGCAGCACGCGCATGGGCCGAGCCGTGGGGCAGGCGGTGGCGGCGCGCTTTGGCCGCAGCTTGCTGGAGTTAGGGGGCAACAACGCCATCATCGTGGCCCCGTCGGCCGACCTCGACATGGCGGTGCGCGCGGTGGCATTTGCAGCTGCCGGCACTGCAGGGCAGCGTTGCACCACGGCGCGCCGGCTGATCGTGCATGCGTCGGTTTATGACGAACTGCTTGCGCGACTGAAAAAGGCTTACGCCAGTTTTCGTATTGGTGCGCCCGATCAGCCTGGCACCCTGCTGGGGCCACTGATCGATCAGGCGGCTTTTGACGGGATGCAGGAGGCGCTACAACAAGCAAAGCAGGAAGGTGGCATTGTGACTGGGGGTGAGCGTGTTTTGACGGACCAGTTTCCGGATGCGTATTATGTGCGTGCGGCACTGGTCGAGATGCCCGCGCAAACCGGCGTGGTGCGCCACGAAACCTTTGCGCCCATCTTGTATGTGCTGAAGTACCAGACGCTTGAGGAAGCCATTGCACTCAACAACGCGGTGCCACAAGGCTTGTCTTCGGCCATCTTTACCACCGACTTGCGCGAGGCAGAGGTCTTTATGTCTGCCGCTGGGTCCGATTGCGGCATTGCCAACGTCAACATTGGCACCTCGGGTGCCGAGATTGGCGGCGCTTTTGGCGGCGAAAAGGAAACGGGTGGGGGCCGCGAGTCTGGCTCGGATGCCTGGAAGTCCTACATGCGCCGGGTCACCAACACCATCAATTATTCGCGTGCCTTGCCACTGGCCCAGGGCGTGCAGTTTGATCTGTAGGGCCCCTTCATTTCTGAATCATCGGTATCGTTGTTGCAACGCCCTGTCGTGCGTCATCACCGCCAGCGGCTTCGCACCCAGACACAGATGATCTGGTACTGGAAACCGTGCTTGCCTGCGACGAATCGGTCAAATTGATGTTATTCGATTGATCGTGCAGGATCGGAATCGGTGCGAGTGGCGGCACAATCGGGGGCACGGTAATTCGTGTTGTTGGATCGTTAGATAGAAATAGGAGGGGTTCCTGATGGCCTCCAGTCCCAATCGTCGTCTGTTCCTGAGCGGCACCGCCGCAGGGCTTTTGCCCGTGTCGCTGGGCCTTCGTGCCCAGACGCCAGCCCTCAAGATGGGGATCATGCCTTTTAACAGCACGCTGGCGCTCATCAAAACCCACCAGCCGCTGATCCAGCACCTTGAAAAAACCGTTGGGCGACGCATCAATGTGTTTACCGCAGGCGACTACTTTACCTTTGTGAACGAGTTGCTCGACGGGCAGTTTGACCTGGCCATTGCCGGGCCGCACTTTGGCGTGATGGCGCAAGAGCGCGGCATGAGCATTCTGGCGCGTTACCGTGCCGACCTTCAGTCAGTCTTCGTGGTGCGCGACGATTCGGCCATCAAGTCCCCGATGGATCTCAAAGGCCTGCGTGTTGTGCTGTCGAGCCGCCTGTCCATGTCGTCGATGGGGGGCGTGAAGTGGTTGCAGGACAGTGGTCTCAGGCTGGGGCAGGATTACCAGCTTTTTGAGCGCAGCACCCATGGCGCGGCGATTGCTTCGGTGGCGGTCGGTGAGTACGACGCTGCCATCACCACCCACACCCCGCTGAATCAGATTCCGCCCGATGTGCGCGCCAAGATCCGCGTGCTGCCGGTGAATATTCACGCGCCCCATTTGATGACGCTGGCCAACACGCGGCTCGGGGCGGCCATGGTGGAGCGGGTCCGCCAGGGTTTGCGAGCCTTTGCGGATAGCACTGGCGGGCAGCAGTTCTTCAAAGATACCGGCTATCAGTCCTATGTGGACGTCACACCCGCTGACGTGCTGGCCCTCAAGCCCTTTGTGGCCCTGACGGTCGAGATGATGAGGCAAGCCAGATGACATGGCCGCGCTTTGCACGTGGACTGCGTTTTCGGCTGTTCATTGCAAGCCTGCTGATCGAACTGGTCATGATGGTGGTGCTGGTGGGCAACAGCCTGCGGCTCATCGACACCCATTTGGTGCGGCAAACCGAGCGCCGCCTCACCGCCATTGAACTGGCCTATAAAACTGCAGTCGCCTTGCCATTGGCGGCGCGCGATTACGCCTCACTGCGTGATGTGCTCGACGGTTGGCGGCAGGCAGAAGACATCACCTACCTGGTGGTGACGGACCCGTTGACCAACACGCTGGCGTCGTCCAACTGGCCCGAAGATCAGGCATTGCCAGAGCCGTCGGCGGATTTCAGCAACGTTGATGTCTTGCACGTGCGGTTTCCGGTCGATGTGTTGGGACAGAGTTATGGCATGGTGCACTATGGCCTGTCGATGGAATTTCTCAAGACGGCGCGACGTGACCTGATGTTTCAGGGTGCACTGATCGCCTCGATTGAACTGTTGCTGAGTTTTCTGGTGCTCTACGGTGTGGGCTACTGGCTGACGCGACACCTGGCGCATCTGACCGAGGCCAGCAGTCGCATCGCCGCAGGCAATTACCAGATTCGCGTGCCCCACACCTCGAACGACGAGGTTGGCCAGTTGACGCAGAATTTCAATCACATGGCGGAGGCGGTGCAGTCGCGCGTGGCGGAGTTGGGTGAACTGCTGGCGCGACAGAAAATCATCCTGCAGGCGCTGGGTGAAGGGGTTTATGGTCAGGACCGGTATGGGCGGTGCACCTTCATCAATCCGGCGGCACTGGCCATGCTCGGCTTGACCGAGGGCCAGGCCCTGGGTGCTGATCCCCATGCCTTGTTCCACCACAGCCGTGCCGATGGTGTGCCCTATGCCGTGGCCGACTGCCCGGCACACCAGACCTCGCTGGACGGTCAACCCAGACAGTCCGAGGACTGGTTCTGGCGCCAGAATGGGCGCGGGTTTCCGGTGGCCTTGATCGTGACCCCGTTGCTGGCCGATGGCGTGATACAGGGCGCGGTGGTGGCGTTCAGGGATATTTCAGAAAGCCGTGAAGCGGCGCGTGCACTTCAGGAGAGTCATCAAAGACTGAGCAACTTTATCGATGCTTTGCCCGACATCGTGGTCATCAAGGATGGTCAAAGCCGTTGGCAACTGGTCAACCTTGCCGCGCGTGAAGCACTGGCGCTCGATGATTGTGACTGGATGGGCAAAAACAACGCCGAGCTGGCACAACTGCGACCAGCGTTTCAGGCTTTTCACGAAGAGGCACAACAAAGCGACGAACACGCCTGGCAGAGCGCCGCCCTGGCGTTGAGCACGGAGCACATTTTTGCGCAAGGCGACACGCCGCGCATCAGCGAAGTGCGCAAGATGCCGATTTTTGCCGCCGATGGCAGCCGTTTGGCGCTGATGGTGATTGCACGCGACATCACCGAACGCCTGCAGACCGAGAGCCAGCTGCGCAAGCTGTCGCTGGCGGTGGAACAAAGCCCGGAGAACATCGTCATCACCGATCTGGCAGGGCGCATCGAGTACGTCAACGCTGCGCTGGTCACCAACACCGGGTACAGCCGTGACGAGTTGTTGGGCAACACCACGCGAGTGTTCAAGTCGGGCAAGACCCCGCCCGAGACCTACCCGGTGCTGTGGACGGCCCTGAAGGCCGGTGAAATCTGGCGCGGTGAATTCATCAACCGGCGCAAGGACGCCAGTGAATACACCGAGACCGCCACCATCGCGCCGGTGCGTGGCGCCGATGGCAACATCAACCATTACCTGGCGGTGAAGCAGGACGTGACCGAGCAGCGCAAGACCCAGGCGCAGATCTATCGCCTGGCCTACCATGACACGCTGACCGGTTTGCCCAACCGGGTGATGCTGCTGGAGCGACTGGAGCTGGCCCTGGCATTGGCCAAGCGACAGCAGATGGAGAACTCGTTTATCCTGTTCAATATCGATCGGTTCAAGAATCTCAACGACGCCCGTGGTCACCGACAAGGTGACTTGCTGCTGATCGCGGTCAGCGAGAGGCTTGGCCATCTGCTGCGCGAGGGCGACCTGCTGACCCGCGTGGCCGCTGACGAATTTGCCATCCTGCTGCTGGTGGCGCAGGGTACTGCGGTGACCGCCAGTCGCCATGCCCTGAGCGTATCGGAGCGGATCCATGAGGCGCTGTTGCAGCCCTTTGATTTTGGCGACGAGGTGTCCTTGGTCACCGCCAGTCTGGGCATCACCCATTTTCCGTTGGGTGCGGAAGACTCACCCCAGGAGGTGCTGCGCCGCGCCGACACGGCGCTGCACCGTGCCAAAGATGCCGGTGGCAACCAGAGCGCGTTTTTCGACGTGGCGATGGGCGAGTTGACGCAGCAGCGTTTCCAGATCGAACACGCGTTGCGCCAGGGGATCGGTGCGGGTGAGTTGCGGCTGTACATCCAGCCACAGGTCGACGCCGGCCGACAACTGGTCAGTGGCGAGGTACTGGTGCGCTGGCAGCACCCAGAGCGCGGCCTGTTGCCACCGGGTGTATTCATTCCGATCGCTGAAGAGTCTGACCTGATCATCGAACTGGAAAACTGGGTGACCCGCGAAACCTGCCGTCTGCTGGCCCGCGAAGAACTGGACGGCTACCCACTGCGCCTGTCGGTCAACATCAGTCCACGCCATTTTCGCCAGAGCGGCTTTGTCAACTGGTTACTGGGACTGATGCAGCAGGAAGGATGTGACCCGGCCTACCTGACCCTCGAAATCACCGAAGGCATGGTGATTGACAACATCGACGAACTGATTGCCAAGATGAACCGCCTGTCCAAGTTGGGCGTGCACTTTTCGATCGATGACTTTGGCACTGGCTACTCGTCACTGGCGTACCTGAAGCGCCTGCCGATTGATGAGCTGAAGATCGACAAGACTTTTGTGCAGGACGCCCCGAGTAACCCCGACGACGGCGCACTGGTGGAAACCATTCTGGCGATTGCGCGGCACCTGCATCTCAAAGTGGTGGCCGAGGGTGTGGAAACCCAGGCGCAGGCCGATTTTCTCAACGCTCGCGCCGAAGTGGTGCATCAGGGTTACCTGTACGGGCGACCGGAGCCGGCGGAGTTTTTCTTGTCCCGTCGACGCCTGGCACGCCCGGACGGGCCTTGACGCCGGCTGATCAGCGTCCCAGCGTCAGACGATCAGTCGCGCCATTGGGCAAGGGGCATCATGGCGGGTCATGGCGTGCGCTCCGCGGCCGGCACCTGTTCGAGCCAGCGCTCGATCTCGCTGACGGCCTGATCTGCCGCAGCCGCCAGCGCGCGCACCCCGCCGGCGGCGTCAGCGGTGGCTGCGGCCAGTTGCACGACAAAACTGCGTTGCGCCAGCAGGGTGTCGCCGCCGGCGCTGCGCCGGGTCAACGTGGCGCGCAGTCGCAGCAGGGCATGGCTTTGCTCCGGTGTATCAAACAACTGGCTGAACTCTTCAAGTTCCAGGCGCAGGTTCATCGGCACGGCGGTGCTCACTGACGGCGCCAGGGCTGCGGTGCCCGCAGCGGCAGAGGCAGCACGCCGGGCGGCCGGGGTGGGCATCAGTTCGCCGGTACCCAGGACAGCGCGGCGCAGGCCCAGCTGCTCGCGCAAACGCTGGTCGATCAGCTGCGCCGGTGGCATGCTCCAGCGCGCCAACGTGTAGGGCTTAAGAGCCTGCGCGTCGGCATAGGTCAGCCGGTACAGCACCGCCTGTCCTGACAGTGCCGCATTGGCGCGGGGTGCACTGACCTCCAATGGTGGCAACGGTGCCATGCGGTGGGTTGCGGCCTGTTGCCGTGCGCCAGGGCCAAAGTCATACACCACTGGAGCTTGTGCCGGGCGTGGCAGGCTGCAGGCACTCAGGAGTAAGAAAAAGGTGACAAATATGCCTCTAGCGCATATCTGTACGGCATTGATAGCTGCGATATTCATATCAAAATAGTCTCAGGGTCGAGCGCCAACGGGGACGGGTGACGCAAAACCCGGCTCACCGGGTCCGGGTGTGGCCACCGGTTTACCGAGCAAAATGGCTTGCGGGTTGTCGGTCAGGGTCTGTGTGAGTTCGCCCAGCTGGTGGGTGGTGTGGGTGGCCTCGGTGATGGCCTGGTCCACCCTGGGCAAGGTGCTGATGCGCAGGCTGCTGCCGGTAGCCACCAGAATACTGGCACCCAGGTCCAACTGGTCGAGTGTGCCGCCTGGTGCATACATGCGTTCGGTCACCAGCCGGAAGGCACGCGCTGAGGCACGCGCCTCGTCGGCGCTGTCGCCCACCCGCCTGGAGGTGAGTTTGAGCACATCGAGCGTCTCGCGGCCACCTTGCGCCATCTCGGGCAAGGTCTGGCGTGCCTGTGCCGTAAGCGTTTGCAGCTCGCTGGCGGTGCGGCCGATCTGGGCAATGGCGGTGAATAGCGTTTGCTGGTTGTCCGGTGCCAGCAGCTGGTTCAGGCGGGCACTGGCTTGTTCCATCTGACCCAACAGGCGTTCGCCCTGGTCGCTGAGTTTGCTGATCAAACCTGCCCGCAGCGGGATGCGTCCGCCGGACATCGGCCGGGACGGGGTGGCAACACTACCCGCGTCATCGAGCTGGATAAACGCCAGCCCGGTCACGCCCTGATAACCCAGGGTGGCAAAGGTGTCACTGTTGACCGGGGTCTGCTCATTCACGGCAATGCCCACCAGCACCTGTCCGGGTATCTCGGGGTCGAGCCGGATCTGTGTCACCTTGCCGACCGGCACGCCACGCAGGCGCACACTGGCTTGTGGCTGCAGACCCGTCACGTTGATACGCCCGGTCAGTTCGTAGAGGGTCATGGCGCTGGTGTCGCGGGTCAGCCAGACGGCCGCTGCCACCAGCATGGCCATCATCAACAGGACAAAGGCGCCGGCAGCGAGCGCGTGGGATTTGTTTTCCATAAGTGGTGTGTGTAGGCGGGGTTTTAACCTGCTTTTGGGTTGTCTTGCAACAGCGCAGCGGCCCGCAGACCCCGTTCGCCGAGAAAAAACTCCTTGATGAACGGGTGCGGATGCGCCATCACCTGGGCAGCGCTGCCCAGCGCGACGATGTGTTTGTCGGCCACCACGGCAATGCGGGTGGACAGTTCCAGCAGGGTGTCGAGGTCGTGCGTCACCATCACCACGGTCAGATCCAGTTCCTGGTGCAATGCCTTCAGCAGGGCACAGAACTCGTCGGCGCTGCCGGGGTCGAGCCCGGCGGTGGGTTCGTCGAGCAGCAGCAGCGGCGGGTCCATGATCAGTGCCCGTGCCAGGGCCACCCGTTTGATCATGCCGCCCGAGAGGTCGGCTGGCATCTTGTGCGCGGCCGATACGTCCAGCCCCACCATTTGCAGCTTGACCATCGCCACGTCGCGGATCAGGTCTTTGGGCAAGGTGCCGAGTTCGCGCAGCGCAAAGGCGATGTTGTCGATGACACTGAACGCCGAAAATAGCGCCCCGTGCTGAAACAGCATGCCGACGCGGCTGGCAGCCCCTTCGCGCCCAAGCTGTTCGGCCGGTTCACCCAGCACCGTGACGCTGCCGCGGTTGGGGTGCGCCAGCCCGAGAATCTGGCGTAGCAATACTGTCTTGCCCGAGCCTGAGCCGCCCACAATCGACAACATTTCGCCCTGCGCAATGTTCAGATCGAGGTTCTGGTGGATCACCACATCTCGCCCGGCACTGTGAAACACCGACCACAGCTGTTTGATCTGCACCACTGGCGCGCGACGGTCGGGCAGATTCATAGTCCGATGTTCTTGAACACCACCGCCGCCAGCGCGTCCACCAGCAGCACCACCGTGATGCTGGTCACCACCGAGGCGGTGGTGCCCTGGCCGAGGCTCTCGGTGTTGGGTTTGACACGCAGGCCAAAGTGACAGCCAATCAGCGCAATCAGCACGCCAAACAGGGCTGACTTGCCCAGCGCCAGCCACAGGTTGCTGATTTCGACCACGTTGGGCAGGGTGGCAAAAAAGTAGGCCGGTGTGACACCCAGCACCAGATCGGCCGCCAGAATGCCGCCCAACATGGCCGACGCGGTGGTCCACACGGCAATCAGCGGCATCGCCAGCGCAATGGCGAGTGCGCGAGGCAACACCAGTCGGTATCCTTTCGGGATGCCCATGACGCGCATGGCGTCGAGCTCCTCGGTGACGCGCATCACACCGATCTGCGCGGTGATGGCTGAGCCTGAACGACCGGCGATCAGAATGGCCGCCAGCATCGGTCCCAGCTCGCGGATCAGCGCCAGTCCCAGAATGTTGACGATGAAGGTGTCGGCGCCAAACTGGCGCAATTGGCGCGACATCAGATACGCCAGCACAATGCCAATCATGAAACCCACCAGCGCGGTGATGGGCAGCGCAGTGGCACCAATGTGGTACAGATGGCCCGATACATCGCGCCACGGCCCACGCCGGGGTGAGCGCAGCAGATGCAGCAGGTCCAGCAGCAATTGACCCAGCAGGCGCAGCAAGCCTTGCGCGTGGTCGATCAACACCCAGACCTTTTCGCCGAGTTTCAGAAAACTCACCCAGGCGTTCCAGGGGGGTGGTTTGGGTGCGACGGTGGTGTAGCGGGCGACCCGTTCCAGCATGGCGCGCTGGCCGGGTTGCAGGTCGAGTCGGGCGGGCCATTGGTGTCCCCAGTGGTTCCACAGCAGTTGGGCACCCGTGTGGTCCAGCCGCTTGATACCGCGCAGGTCCCAGCGGTAACTGGCCGTTTGCGCCTGGCAAGCGCCGAGCTCCTGTGTCACACGGGACCAGTTGGCAGGTTCGGCCAGGCGCGCCGCACCCCAGCAACCGCCCAGCACGGCACAAGTGCCGTCGGTGCAGGGCTGCAGAACCAGGGTCGGGGCGGGCTCGTTCATGGCGTGAATTTCAAGGTATGTGCATCGTAACGGCAATGCTGCTGCAGAGACACACCCGCATTGCGGCAAAATGCCCGCAAAGGGGCCGCTCGGGCCGGGCGCAGACTGACGGAAAGCGAGGCAGTATGGGTACACACTTTGACTACATCATTGTCGGTGCCGGCACGGCCGGATGTCTGCTTGCCAACCGGCTTAGCGCCGACCCGAGCAAACGGGTGTTGCTGCTGGAGGCGGGGGGGCCAGACAGTTACCCCTGGATCCACATTCCGGTGGGGTACCTGTACTGCATCGACAACCCGCGTACCGACTGGCTGTACCGCACGCAGCCCGATGCCGGGCTCAATGGGCGCTCCCTGTTGTATCCGCGCGGCAAGACTTTGGGCGGCTGCAGCAGCATCAACGGCATGATCTACATGCGCGGGCAGGCGCGGGACTACGATGCCTGGGCACAGCTCACGGGCGAGCCGGCCTGGGCCTGGCAGAACTGCCTGCCGGACTTTATTCGCCATGAAAGTCACTATCGATTGGATGGCGAAGAAGTGAATACAGATAAGCGCTTTAGCGCAAAAAGTCGTGAAGTTTTTGCACAGTTTCACGGCCGCGGCGGTGAGTGGCGGGTGGAGAAGCAACGGCTGCGCTGGGATGTGCTCGACGCCTTTGCCCAGGCGGCACAACAGGCGGGCATTGCCGCCACCGACGACTTCAATACCGGCTCCAACGAGGGGGTGGGTTACTTCGAAGTCAACCAGCGCTCCGGCTGGCGATGGAATACCGCCAAGGCGTTTTTGCGCCCGGCCTGTGACGGTCGCGCCAACCTGCAGGTGTGGACGCAGGCGCAGGCGGCGCGTCTGGAACTGGTGCAACAGGGTGACGGCAGCCTGCGCTGCACCGGGGTACAGGTCCTCAAGGGCGGCGAGATGCTGACTGTCAGCGCCAGTGCCGAGCTGATTTTGAGCGCGGGCAGTATTGGCTCGCCGCAGCTGTTGCAACTTTCGGGCATCGGACCCGGAGCATTATTGCAGCGTCATGGCATCAGCGTGTTGCACGATGCGCCGGGCGTCGGTGGCAATTTGCAGGATCACCTGCAGATCCGCGCGGTGTTCAAGGTGCAGGGTGTCCAAACCCTCAACACCCTGGCCAGTTCCTGGTGGGGCAAGGCCATGATTGGCCTGGAATATGCCATGAAGCGCACCGGCCCCATGAGCATGGCGCCCAGTCAACTCGGTGCCTTTACCCGCAGTGACCCCGGTCAGCCCTACCCCAATATCGAGTACCACGTGCAACCCTTGAGTCTGGAGGCTTTTGGCAAGCCGCTGCATGATTTTGCGGCATTCACCGCCAGCGTGTGCAACCTCAATCCGACCAGCCGCGGCCACGTACAGATCAGCTCGCCCGACTTTGCTGTGCCACCGCTTATTGCGCCCCATTACCTCAGCACCGACGCCGACCGCAAGGTGGCGGCCGATTCGCTGCGTCTCACGCGCACCATTGTGGGGCAGCCGGCCTTGGCCCGGTACCTGCCGCAGGAGTTCAAGCCGGGCTTGCAGTTCCAGACCGATGACGAGTTGGCGCGTCTGGCCGGTGACATTGCCACCACCATATTCCATCCGGTGGCCACCACCAAGATGGGCCGGGACGACGACCCGCTGGCGGTGTTGGACGCACGGATGCGGGTGCGTGGCCCCACGGGCCTGGTGGCGGGCTTGCGTGTCGTGGACGCCGGCGCCATGCCGCTGATCACCAGCGGCAACACCAACGCACCCACCTTGATGATGGCGGAGAAGGCGGCGCGCTGGATTCTCGAAGACGCCACAACGCACAAAATTTGATCTTTCGCAAGGGTATTTCCCAATGGCACAGCACTGGTTTGGGGCGTAAAGTCTGGCCATCACTTGCGGGACATGTGCCCGCGCAAGGTGAAAGACCCCAGGAGATCGGCCCAACAGGCCAGACAACAAAGAAGGCATCGGCAACCCCGGTGCCTTTTTTATTGGGTCGGCTCCGGCTGACAGGCACGGCACAACAACATGGCCAGCCGCTGCAGCGCCTGCCAGCCATCGCTGGGCCATTGTGCAAGCTTGAGCCCTTTCACAATGCCGTCGACCTGATGCGCCTGGAGTAGCAACTGCGCCAGGGTGGCATCGCCCAGGCGTGGCAACACGCGCTCAAACAAGCGCTCCTTGTGACCCCAGATCCGTTGTTCACGCAGCGCCATCGGCAGCGGTTTGCCCTGGTTCATGGCGTCCTTGACGCGTTTCAGGGCGCGAATGTCTTCCGCCAGTGCGAAGTGCACCAGCACCTCGGCTTCGCCTTCGGCCTGCAAGCCGTCGAGCATCCGTTGCACGCGGCCGAACTGGCCCGCCAGCACCGCCTCAGATAACTTGAACACGTCGTAACGTGCCACGTTCAATACCGCAGCCTCGATTTGCGCAAAGCCGAGTTCACCGCCAGGGTAAAGCAGCGCGAGCTTCTGAATCTCCTGATGCGCGGCCAGCAGATTGCCTTCCACCCGGTCGGCAAAAAACTGCAGGGTACGCTGACCCGCTTCACCCGCCGTCACACGCTGACCTTGCAGCGCTAGGCGCTGGGCGATCCACTGCGGCAGCGCCGCACGGTCCACCGGACTCACTTCCAGTGTGATGCCGGTCTCCAGCGCGGCGAACCAGGCACTGGATTTGGTCAGCTTGTCAAGCCGCGGCAAGACCACCAGTGTCAGGGTGGCATCGCTGCCGCGTGATTGGTCCACCAGCTGTTGCAAGGCGGCGCTGCCGTCCTTGCCGGGTTTGCCACTGGGAATGCGCAGCTCAAGCATCTGCTTGTCGGCAAACAGGCTCAACGAGCCACTGGCTGCCAGCACTTCGCTCCAGTCAAAGTGAGCCCCTGCGACGGTGTGGGAGGTGCGCTCGGAAAACCCCTGCGCCCGCGCCACGACGCGGATGGTGTCAAGCGCCTCCTGAATCAGCAAGGGCTCGTCACCATGCAGGGTGTAAAGGCTTTTGAGCCCCTTTTGCAAATGGGCTGCAAGTGCAGAGGGGCTGATCTGCATACCCGTTATTGAGGTTTAAGGTGTTTGGCCAGGAAGGCCTCCATGGTTTCGTAAAACTCGAACTGGTTTTCTTCGTTGTGAAAACCATGGCCCTCGTTGTCTTTGACCAGGTAAGGCACCTCCACGCCGCGCGCGCGCAGCGCCTGCACCATCTGGTCGCTCTCGGCCTTGTTCACCCGTGGGTCGCGCGCGCCTTGCACCACCAGCAGGGGGGTTTTGATCTTGTCGGCGTTGAGCGCAGGTGAGGTGCGCGTCAGTCGTTCTTTGTCTTTTTCGGGGTGGCCGACCATGTCGTAGAACTTGGGCAGTTGCGGGCGCCAATAGGGTGGGATGGTGTTCATGAAGGTAAACAGATTGCTGACCCCCACGTAGTTGACTGCCGCGGCGTACAGGTCAGGCGTGAACGCGACGCCGGCCAGCGTAGCGTAACCGCCGTAGCTGGCACCGTAAATGGCGATGCGCTTGGGATCGGCCGTGCCCTGGTTGATCAACCACTGCACCCCGTCGGTGATGTCATCCTGCATCTTCAGGCCCCACTGGCCAAACGACGCTTCCCAGAACTGGCGCCCGTAGCCGGTGGAGCCACGAAAGTTCATTTGCAGCACACAGTAGCCGCGGTTGGCCAAAAACTGCACTTCGGGGTTGTAACCCCAGTCGTCGCGTGCCCAGGGGCCGCCATGTGGATTGATGATGCACGGCAGGTTCTGCTTGCCCCGTCCCGGCGGCAAGGTGAGGTAGCCATGCAGCGTCAGGCCGTCACGGCTTGGGTACGTGACCGGTTGCATCGCAGCCATGTCCTGCTCGGCAATCTTGGGGTTGATGTCGGCAAGCTTGCTCAGCGAATCACTTTTGGCATCAAAAATGTAGCGCGTACCGGGTGTGCGGTCGTTGCTGGCGGCCACAATGAACTTGTCCTCGGCCCGCGTGCCGCTTTGCAGGTGGACCTCCATGCCGGGTACTTTGGCCTCGATTCTGCGGTAGCGCTGCTCGGTCGCGGCATCAAAATACTGGCGCTGGCTCCTGTCGGTCACATAGGTCAGGTCGGTGATTTTCTTATGCAGCCGAGACCAGCTCAGGCCGGCCACATCGACATCGGGGTGTGCATACACCAGTTCTTCGGTATCGGGTTTGACCGGGTCAATGGTGACCAGCGCTTTCTTGTCGCGCCCCCGGTTGCTGATGGCGTAGAACTTCCTGTTGTCGGCGGTAAAGGCGGCGATGTCGACTTCGGTCTTGTAGTCGGTGGTGATGATGGGTTTGAACGCGTCGCGCTCGTTGGCGCGGTACAGCAGAACCGTGCTGAGTCCATCGGTACGAACCGCGCCGCGCACTTTGCCGGCGTGGTCGGTGGTCCAGCCGACGATGTCGCCCGGGTTTTGAGCCACCAACTGTTCGCGCCCGGTGCGCAGGTCGATGCGATAGACGTCAAACACTTCGGCGTTGCGTCGGTTGTGGCTGACCAGGATGTGGTGCGGATCATCGGGCAGGTCGTCCAGGAGTTCGGCTCGCACCTTGTCGCCTGGCGTCAGGTCGGTCACCTTGCCGGTTTTGACGTCGATGGCGACTACATGGAAGTTCTCGTCACCGCCAAAGTCTTTGGTGTAGAGGATGCGGCTGCTGCCTTTCCAGTGATAGATGTTGATGTCACGTGCCGTCTCGGCGGTCAGGCGGCGCGCCTGGCCTACCGGTGTGCTGCCTTTGAGCGGCTGCACAAACACATTCATGCGTCGTGCCGCACCTTTGACCGACACCGGCTGCATGAAACCCAAGGTGCGACCGTCGTCGCTCAACCGGAAATAGCCCTTTTCGGGGTTGCTGAAAAAATCCCGGATGGGGTAGGCCTTGGGGGTGGCGGTGGTTTGCGCCGAGCTTTGCAGCGGCATGGAGATGGCCAGTGTGGCCGCTGCCAGCAGCAGCGTTTGGCAAGTGGTGCCGACGATAGGCGTGAAGCGCATGAAGCATTCCTTTGGAGCAGGGTGTGCGAGTATAGGAGCGGCGGTATGACGGGTGGCATCTGGTGTTGGTCGTCGCAGCGCTAAACTCCTGCCATGGATGACGCTCCAGCCCAAACCCAGCCGCCCGCCACATTGCAGGTCGATACCCAGTTTGCGGGTTCTGCACTGGGTCAGCAATTGCAGCAATTGCTGGCCAAGGGGCGCGGCAGTGATGCCATGATTGCTGACTTTTTGCTGCGCAATCCAGTGCGTGCCACTGCCTGGGGGATAGAGGAGCTGGCCAATCAGGTGCAGACCTCGACGGCCACTTTGAGCCGGTTTGCGCGCAAGCTGGGTTTTGAAGGCTTTGCCGCCTTGCGTGCGGCCATGGCCGAGGTGCTGCACAAGGCGATGCAGCCGGTGTTTCAGCCGGTCGAGAAACTCCGTGGCGCGTTGCAGCGCGAACCCGGCAGCAGTGGGGTCAATCCGGTGCTGTCCGAAAGTCTGCAGGCCAACCTGAGCAACCTGAGTGGCACCGTGGCGGGTTTGGACTTGTCGCGGCTCAACACCGTGTCGCGGCGTGTGCTGGCAGCGGAAACGGTCTACACCTTGGGCTTTGGTGCCAGTGCCCATCTGGCGGCGCTGCTGGCGTTCAACCTGCAGCCGTTTTGCCGACAGACCATCAATGTGGTGGAGTTTGGTGGAACCGGCGTGGCCGCCACACGGCTGATGAACATCGGCCCCAGTGACTTGCTGATTGCCATCGCCTTCCCACGTTATGCCAGCGATGCCATCACGTTGTCACGTTACGCAAGGGACCGTGGTGCCCGGATTGTGGCGATCACCGATTCGGTGGCATCGCCCTTGGTGCCGTGGTCCCACGATGTGCTGTTGGCAGCCGCCTCACATCCGGTGCTCTCCAGCAGCTATACCGGTGCCGTGCTGGTGGTCGAGGCCTTGATCACCAGCCTGATGCTCGGTGGCAGCAACCATGTGGCGCAAGCGACCCGCCTGGCCGATGCGGTGTCGAGTTACCTGTACCGTGACCGTCCGGGCAACGAGCGCAAAGCGGCACGCAAGAAAAAGAAGTCCTGAGCGTCACCACCCGTCAAGCCAGACGGTAGGTTTCCAGGTGGATGCTGGTTTCGGTGTTGCTGATCCCCTTGAGCAGTCGAATGCGTTCCAGCACCTTGGCCAGCTCCTGCAAACTCTCAGCGCGCAATTCGGCCAGCAGGTCCCAGCGCCCGTTGGTGTCGTGCAGGGTGGCCACCCCCGGTTCCCCGAGCAATGCGGCAATCACGACACGGGTCTGGTTGCCCTCGACCGCAATACTCATCCAGGCAGTGATCTGATCATGCTGTACATCCGGGCGCAGCCGCACCGTGTAGCCGACGATGACCCCATCATCTTCCAGCCGCCGGATACGGTTGGTGACGGTGCCACGCGAAACCTTGAGCTTGGGGGCCAGTGCCGCCACCGACAGGCGTGCGTCCTGACGCAAGAGCGAGAGCAGTTGTTGGTCTGTTTCATCCATAGTGGCAATCAGTGCTGTCAAAACGTCAATTATGTGACTATTTTTAGTCATTGTTGACGATTGTTATTGTTGTGAAAACCGATCAAACTCTGTGCAACCCGTGAACAGAACCCATTGACCAGAGCAGACAGAGCATGATGCACACCCCCAATCCCAACCTGACGACCCGTTTTCTCAGCCCGCTCGACGTGTCAGAGATCGTCTTGCACAACGGCATGGCTGCCACTCTGCAAGGGATGGCGGACTGCATTCGGTATGATTTTTTGCGCTGGCAAAGTTTTGACAAGTCAGCCCGTCTGGCAAGTCATTCGGCCCTGGGCGTGATTGAGCTCATGCCCATTGCCGACGAGCGCACCTATACCTTCAAGTACGTCAACGGGCATCCAGGAAACGCCACCCAGGGTTTGCCAACCGTGATGGCGTTTGGGGTGCTGGCTGACGTGGCAACGGGATTCCCACTGTTGGTCAGCGAACTGACACTGACCACGGCCTTGCGCACGGCGGCCACATCGGCGCTGGCGGCACGGGTGTTGGCGCGGCCAGACAGCAAGGTCATGGCATTGATTGGCAACGGTGCACAAAGCGAGTTCCAGGCTCTGGCGTTTCATCACCTGCTGGGGATCGAGGAAATTCGGGCGTTCGACATTGATCCCCAAGCGACGGTCAAGTTGTTGCGCAACCTGCAGCAGCGCCCCGATGCATCGCCCCTGCGCCTGATCCGCTGCGGCAGTATTCGCGAAGCAGTGCGCGGCGCCGACATTGTGAGCACCATCACCGCCGACAAAACCAATGCCGCCATCGTCACCGTCGACATGCTCGAGCCCGGGATGCACATCAACGCGGTGGGTGGTGACTGCCCGGGCAAGACTGAAATACATCCTGACGTCTTGCGTGCGGCACGGGTATTTGTTGAGTTTGAACCCCAAACCCGCATTGAGGGGGATTTGCAGCAATTGCCAGCCGACTTTGCCGTGACCGAACTCTGGCGCGTGCTTCAAGGGTGCGCGCCTGGGCGGCAGGACGCACACGAGGTCACGGTCTTTGACTCGGTCGGTTTTGCCATGGAAGACTTTTCCGCCTTGCGTTACCTCCAGGCACAGGCGCAAAAGTTGCACCTTGGCGACCCTTTGGCCTTGATGGTGCAGCTGACAGATCCCAGGGACCTGTACCAACTGGTGCGAGCCAGGGTGTTGCCCGCAGACGCCAAGGAGGCGTTCGACTCCGTCAAGGTGGCAGCTTGATGGCAGCCAGTCGGCGCAGGATTTGTTGCACCACGTCGCTTTGCATGTCGCGGTAAAGCTGGGCCTCCTCGGTTTCTTTGGCCAGCGCATAAGTTTCGTTGTAGCTGATGTCGCGCAACTGCACGATGGTCTCGGGCGCAATCAACTCACGCCCTTGCGAGACATCGAGCTTGAAGCTGACGCGCAGGCGCAACTGAAACTCGCGCACCTGACCGGATGTGTTGACGCCGACCACGGTCTTTTCACGCTGCTCACTCAAAATTTCCAGCCGCAGGGGCGCCTTGTCCGATGGCACGTCGGCGCCGAGTATGCGCACCGATCCGCTGAGTGCGGCACGCAACTCCTGCACCACCGGACCGCCGGGGCTGGGCTGGAGGGCCATTTCGCTGAAGGCAAAGCGCTGACTGCCGCGCAGTTTGAAGCCGCACCCGCCCGCCAACGCGCTCAGTGCCAGGGCGGCGGCAAACCGACGGCGGCGCAGTCCGACGGTCGCGGCCATCGCCACGCCGCTGGTCATGGGCGCAGCACTTGCGTCGCGGTTTTCAGAGTCAAGGCGTATGGTCATGGCTCAAACCACCAGATTGACGAGGCGCCCAGGCACCACAATCACCTTTTTTGGGGCAGCACCCTGAGAGAACTTCTGGAACATCTCATGGGCCATTGCCGCCTGTTCGATGGTCGACCGGTCGGCGTTGCTGCTGACCACGATGGCACCGCGCAGCTTGCCGTTGATTTGCAACATCAGCTCGATCTCGTCGGTGGCCAGCGCCACGGCGTCCACCTTTGGCCACCCGGTGTCGAGCAGGTCACCCAGTACCCCTGCATAACCCAGGTCGGACCACAGCGCATGGGTGATGTGGGGGGTGGCCGGGTACAGGCAGCGCAGCAGTATGGCAAAACCCTCCACCAACGCCACCTGCGCTCCGGCGCAGTCCAGGGCCTTGAAGTCTTCCAGCGCGTTGATCATCTTCATCGTGCCTGACACCACGGTGTTGTACTGCATCCGCTGGTAGTCGTAATCGACCTGTTTGAGTACCGTGTGAATCTCGCGGCGCAAGGTTTTGGCCTCCTTGCCAAACTCAACATCATTCAGGCTCCCAGCGCTTACTGCAATTGCCTCTGCAGCTTCCATATTCATAGTGGAAAGTTTGACACCAAATGCCCAAACGCGGCGCAGGAAGCGGTAACTGCCTTCCACGGCGGCGTCGTTCCACTCCAGCGTAGCCTCCGGCGGGGCGGTGAACATGGTGTACAGGCGTGCGGTGTCGGCACCATATTTCTCGATCAGGTCCTGCGGATCAACACCATTGTTCTTCGACTTGCTCATGGTGCCCACACCTTCATAGTCGATGGCCGTACCCACCGGCAAATCGGCCACCGCATGGATCAACCGTGCGCCGACGACTTTGCCCGTGGCATCAAGCACATGCTCGACATCTTTGGGCCAGAAGTAGTCTTTTCCGCCTTGAGGGGTGCGCCGGCTGTAGATGTGGTTAAGCACCATGCCCTGTGTGAGCAGTTTGGTGAACGGTTCATCGACCTTGACCAACCCCAGATCACGCATCACCTTGGTCCAGAAGCGCGCGTACAGCAGGTGCAGGATCGCGTGTTCGATGCCGCCGATGTACTGGTCCATCGGCATCCAGTAGTCCGCACCGTCAGCCACCATCCTGTCGGCATTGGTCGGGTCGCAGTAGCGCATGAAGTACCAGGAACTGTCGACAAAGGTGTCCATGGTGTCGGTTTCGCGCCGCGCAGCTTTGCCGCAGATCGGGCATGTCACCCCTGCATGGAACGCCTCACATTTGTTCAACGGGTTGCCCGAGCCGTCCGGGACCAGGTCATCGGGCAGCACCACGGGCAAGTCTTTTTCGGGTACCGGCACTGCGCCATGATCCTCACAGTGAATGATCGGAATCGGCGTGCCCCAGTAGCGCTGGCGGCTGATGCCCCAATCGCGCAGCCGCCAGGTGATTTTTGTCTCGCCCAGACCGAGCGCACCCAGGTCAGCCGCCACGGCCGCGACACAGTCCTTGAACACCAGTCCATCGTATTTGCCAGAATTGACGGCAATGCCAGAACCCTTTTCGGCGTACCAGTCCTGCCAGACAGTCGTATCGAAGCCGCGGTAGGCTGGCGCGGACACAGATCCAGCCGGGTTCAGGACCGCCACAACCGGCTTGATCGGCAACGCGTACTTCAAGGCAAACGCGAAATCTCGCTCGTCATGCGCGGGCACCCCCATCACCGCGCCATCGCCATAGCCCATCAGCACATAGTTGCCCACCCAGACCGCGACCGATTCGCCAGTGAGTGGGTGCGTCACAGACAGGCCGGTGGGCATGCCCACCTTTTCCTTTAGCGCCATCTCGGCCTCGGTGGTGCCGCCCTTGCCACATTCGTCGATGAACGCAGCCAGCGCCGGATTGGCCGCCGCAGCATGTGCCGCGATCGGATGCTCCGGCGCCACCGCGCAAAAGGTCACCCCCATGATGGTGTCAGGCCGGGTGGTGAACACATACATCCGGCCATCGCCAATCAAGCGGCCCGATGCATCCGAAATGCTGTGCGGAAAGGCAAAACGCACGCCCTCGCTCTTGCCGATCCAGTTTTCCTGCATCAGCTTGACGCGCTCGGGCCACCCTGGCATCTTGTCGCCGGTGACATTGGCCAACAATTCTTCAGCGTATTGGGTGATGGCCAGGTAATAACCCGGAATTTCACGCTTTTCCACCACTGCCCCGGTGCGCCAGCCCTTGCCGTCGATGACCTGCTCGTTGGCCAGCACCGTCATGTCCACCGGGTCCCAGTTGACCACCTGGGTCTTGCGGTAGGCAATGCCTTTTTCCAGCATTTTCAAGAACAGCCACTGGTTCCACTTGTAATACTCGGGCGTGCAGGTGGCGACCTCACGGCTCCAGTCGATGGCCAGACCCATGGCCTGCATCTGCTGCTTCATGTAGGCAATGTTCTCAAAGGTCCATTGGGCCGGCGGCACACGGTTTTTCAGCGCCGCGTTTTCGGCTGGCAGGCCAAAGGCATCCCAACCCATGGGCATTAGCACGTTATAGCCGTTCATGCGCAGGTAGCGCGTGAGCATGTCGTTGATGGTGTAGTTGCGCACATGGCCCATGTGCAGCTTGCCGCTGGGGTAGGGCAGCATCGAGCAGGCGTAAAACTTCCTTTTGGCCTGGCCGCTTGCGTCCTGCGCGTGTTCGTTGACCCGGTAGGCGTCTGTGCCCTGCCAGTGGGCCTGGGCGGCGGGTTCTACGTCAAGGTGCTGGTATTTGTCTTGCATGGCGATCGATCGGTGCGGGCACTGTGCCGCGTTGGCGAATGGGGTTAAGTGAGGGGCGGACTCAGGGGCGGGCAGGCACCTGGGTAACGGGTGCTGATTTTAGGGTTTGCTGGCACGCTCGGAGGGCGGGTCTGTGACAAAGCCGATGCGGTTCAGGCCGGCCTTCTGCGCTGCCGCCATGACACTGACCACTCGGCCATAGGCCACTGATTGGTCGGCGCGAAGCTGCAGCTCGGTGTCCGGATGCTGCAGTCGGGCGCTGGCAAACCGGTCTGCCAAGGCATCAAGACCCATGGGCTGGTTGTTGAGGTAGATATTGCCGGATGCGTCGATTGCCACACTGACCACAGGTGGGGTGTGGGCGGCCGGCGCTGCCGATGCCTTGGGCAGGTCAAGCGCGATGGTGCTGGCCAGCAAAGGCGCGGTGATGATAAAAATGACCACCAGCACCAGCATGACGTCAATCAGAGGTGTCATGTTGATGTCGCTCATGGGCGACGGGACGGCGCTGCGTTCGAGGCGACCAAATGCCATATCGGGGGCTGCGATGGGTTATCGCCGGGCGTGCGGGCCGCCCAGGAGTTCGCGCAGGTCACGGGCAAACCCCTCCAGTTCGGCTTCGATGTGGCCAATGCTGCGCCCTTGCACGTTGTAGGCGAGCACCGCCGGAATGGCGACCATCAAACCGGCCGCGGTCATGATCAGCGACTCACCCACCGGGCCGGATATTTTGTCAATGCTGACCTGACCCGCATGGGCGATGCCGATCAGCGCATGGTAAATCCCCCACACCGTGCCAAGCAGACCCACAAACGGGGCAGTGGCGCCCACAGTCGCGAGCAAAACTTGCCCATACTGCAGCCTGGCCACCACGCGGTGCAGGGCATTTCGCAGCACCCGGGTCAGCTGCTGCGCCCGGTCACCGCTGCCCGCCAGCGTGCCGGAATCATCAATAATGATAGCATCTAGCATAGGCTGTACAATCGCTTCACGGTCAAAAGCTTTGATTTTTACGTTGGCATCTGCCAGGTTTGGAGATTGCCAGAACGTGGCAATGCAGCGCGCCACATCGCCGCTGGCACGCTGCAACAGCCAGGACTTCCAGAGAATCACCACCCAACTCGCGACTGACATGGCCAGCAACAGCACCGCGACCCCCCGTGCCAAAAGGTCGCCTTGCCAGAACAGCTGGACCAGCGTCATTTCAGGTCAAGCACATCTGCCATGTCAAAAAGGCCGGCTTTGCGGCCGCGCAAAAACCGCACGGCGCGCAAGCTGCCCTGGGCGTAGGTGACACGGCTGGAGGACTTGTGTGTGATTTCGATACGCTCGCCGGTACCGGCAAACAGCACCGTATGGTCACCCACAATGTCGCCCCCCCGGATGGTGGCAAAGCCAATGCTGGAGGGGTCGCGCTCGCCAGTGACACCGTCACGGGTGTAGACCGCGCAGTCCTTGAGGTCGCGCCCCAGTGCTTTGGCCATGATCTCGCCCATTTTCAGGGCCGTGCCCGACGGGGCGTCCACTTTGTGGCGGTGGTGCGCCTCAATCACTTCAATGTCGTATCCGCTGGACAGTGCCTTGGCTGCCATTTCCAGCAGCTTCATCGTCACATTGACCCCAACACTCATGTTGGGTGCCATGACAATGGCGATGTCTTGGGCGGCGGCGGCGATTTCCGCCTTTTGAGCATCGGTAAAGCCGGTGGTGCCAATGATCAGGTTCACCCCTAACTGGCGGCAAACAGCCAGATGGGCCAGCGTGCCTTCCGGGCGGGTGAAGTCAATCAGCACTTCTGCCGTTGATAAACCATTCTGAATATCCGCCGTGATGCCAATACCGCTGTGATGGCCCAGAAATGCTGCCGGATCCTGCCCCAAGGCGGCGCTGACTGGCAGGTCGAGCGCACCACAGAGCTGGCAGTCATCAGCCGTGTGGATCGCTTCGATCAGCATTCGGCCCATCCGACCGCTGGCGCCAGCAACACAAACTTGGTGGAGATTAGACATGATCAGGTGGCTGAAAGCTCAGCAACGGGTTTACTCCAGCGGTGGATAGCTGCTGCGGGCAGCTGGCAGCGCTTTGGTTGCCGGCACCGGTGACGCGGGTGTGACGGACTTGAGGCTGTCGGCAGGTGCCTCGAGCACCGGCACTTTGCCGAGCTTGCGCGTGGTGTCCAGCGACGCCACAAACTCGGCCTCACTTGGCAGGGCGTCGGCCTCAACGCGTTTCAACGACTCACCCTGAAAGAATACGGTAACGCGTCGTGATTGCGGCTCTGTGCCCTGCCGCTTGAACGTGAAGACGTAGTCCCAGCGGTTCTCGTGAAAAATACTGGTCAGCAGGGGAGTACCCAGAATCTCCAGCACCTGGGTACGGCTCATGCCCTCTTGCAGGGCAGCGGCCTGCTCACGCGACACAAAATTGCCCTGCACAATGTCGATTTTGTAGGGCGTGACCCAACCGACGACGCGCTTGCTGGCGCTGTCGACGCTGCCACAGGCAACCAGGCCAACAGTCACGGCGGATAGACAGGTCAGGCGAAAGCTGCGTGCGAGTATTTCAAACATGGGCCGGGCAGTGAACGATATGATCGGCGCATTGTACTGGCAGCATTTTTTGTCAGGTTCAGAGGCCTGCTCCCAACGCGACAACTGGAAATCCTGAATGACCAAGATTGACGAACTCAAAAACACCGGGCTCAAAGTCACATTGCCGAGGCTCAAGATTCTGGAAATTTTCCAGAAAGGCGTACAGCGGCACATGACGGCTGAAGACGTCTACCGCGTGCTGCTGGACGAAGAGGCAGATGTGGGTTTGGCCACGGTCTATCGCGTGCTGGCGCAGTTTGAGCAGGCAGATATTTTGTCCAGAAGCCATTTTGAAAGTGGCAAGGCCGTCTATGAGCTCAACGAAGGCCAGCACCATGACCATCTGGTATGCCTGGACTGCGGCCGGGTCGAGGAGTTCTATGACGCGCAAATTGAGAAACGCCAGCGGGCCGTGGCGCTTGCCAAGGGTTTTGCGATCGCGGATCATGCTTTGAGCCTGTACGCCCATTGCACCCAGGGGAACTGCGCCCATCGCCGTTGAGGCCGGACCGGCCGACCGCTCAGGCTGACGCTTCCATCGCCTTGCGATGCCGCTCGACAAATTCTTTATACGTGTCCACACCACGAATCTGCAAAATGGTGTTGCGCACGGCGGCTTCCACCAGTACCGCGATATTGCGTCCGGCCACCACCTGGATTACCACCTTGCGTACCGGCACATCCAGTACGTCCTGCGTCAGCGGTTCGTGCGGAATGCGCTCGTAGTCGCGTTCAAGCGTCTCGCGGCGCACCAGATGCACGATCAATTGCAGGCGTTTTTTACGCCTCACTGCGGTTTCACCAAAAATGCAGCGGATGTCCAGCAGCCCGATACCGCGGACTTCGAGCAGATTGAGCAGCAGTTCCGGACAGCGGCCCTCGATGGTGTCCTGATTGATGCGGTACAGATCCACGGCATCGTCAGCCACCAGGCCGTTGCCACGCGAAATCAGCTCCAGTCCAAGTTCGCTTTTGCCCAGGCCGGACTCACCCGTGATCATGACGCCCAAACCCAGAATGTCCATGAATACGCCGTGCATGGTGCAACGGTCGGCAAAGTGTTTGGACAGGTAGGCGCGCAGTACATCAATGACGAAGGCGGACGAACTGGCCGTTGAGAACATCGGCAATTGCGCACGCTCACACATCGACAGCAGCGATGGCGGCGCCACCTGGCGGTCTGCCAGGACCAATACGGGGGGTTCCAGGGTCACAATGCGGGCGATGCGCCGCGAGCAGTCCTCGGCGGTGGCGTTGGTCAGGTAGGCGATTTCGCGTTCGCCCAGAATCTGTACCCGATAGGGATGAATATAGTTCAGGTAGCCCACCAGGTCGGCACCGGATCGGGCAGCGCGTACCACGACCTCGTCGAAACGGCGCTCAGACGCGCCGAGTCCGGCGATCCACTCCCAACGCAGACTCGCACGAAACGCCTCAAACAACAAATCTGCGCTGATGACGGTTGGTTTCAAGCGGTGAGCCCCATCGCAAGCTCTGGCAGATGGATCAGTTTGATCCGGCGGATTGCCAGTCTGAAATCAGCTGGTGCAGCCCGGCGGCGTCAGTGCTGGTCAGCATTCTGTCGCGCAAGGCGGCATCACTCAGCATCTCGGCGATCTCGGAGAGAATTTCCAGATGTTTTTGTGTGGCGGCTTCAGGGACCAGCAAAAAGATCATGATGCCCACCGGGAGGTCATCGGGCGCTTCAAAGCCGATGGCATGGGCCAGCTGAAACACCGCTGCCATGGGCGACTTGAGACCCTTGATGCGCCCATGCGGGATCGCCACGCCGTGCCCCAAGCCGGTCGAACCGAGTCGCTCGCGGGAAAACAGGCTGTCGGTGACCAAGGCGCGGCTCAGGCCATGCAGGTTTTCAAATAACAGGCCCGCTTCTTCAAAAGCGCGTTTTTTGCTTGAAACGTCGACTTGAACAAGCACCTGAGCAGCGGAAAGGATGGACGCGAGTCGATTCATGATATGGCTCGAATTATGCACCGTGAATTTCGGGCGCAAAAAAAGCCGCGCGCACCAGCGGGCGGCTTGTGAGAGTTTAGATTACATCAGACGTTTGGCGGCGTCATGGTGGTGGGATTGCAGGCGGTCCTTGTGACGCACCACCTGTCGGTCCAATTTGTCGACCAGTTCATCCACAGCAGCGTACAAGTCGGCGTGGGCACTTTCGGCAAACAGTTCGATACCTTTGATGTGAATATTGCATTCGGCCTTCTGGCGACGTTCTTTCTCCTTCTGGTTTTCCAGCGTCAACAGTACTTTGACATCCACCACCTGATCGAAGTGCCGTTTGATGCGATCCAGTTTGTTGGTGACATAGGAACGCAGGGCTGGTGTAACTTCGAGATGGTGACCGCTGATTGTCAAGTTCATACAAAGCCTCCTAAGCTTTTGGTTGTGAAAAATCGCTTGGCTGATGCCACTATGCGCCGCAAGACACATTATTGCAATGATTTTCTGTAGCGGGATTGGGCATCATGGTCATCACCGGTGAGCACGGGCGTCATCACGTGGGCGGTGCGATAATCCATGGGTTGTAACTCATGGACAGACCTATCTTGGAAGCCTACCCGCCTCGGTAGCTTTCAGCCCCAAATGGCATCAGGGGTTGGGAGCCACACCCCACACAACCCCGATGCCTGACCTATTTTGGGAGTGAGCGCATGCTCAATATCTTCACCCTTGCCAGCGGACGCTTGTTTCAGGAGGAAATTGAATCCCTGGAGGAGTTGTCGCGTTTTCAGCCCATCTGGGTTGATCTGGAAGCCCCGACGCCAGAAGAGAAGCGCTGGATCAAGCAGTACTTTGGCCTGTCAATTCCGGAAGACGCGATGGACGAGGACATCGAGGAGTCAGCGCGTTTTTACAAGGAGGATAACGGCGAATTGCATATTCGCAGTGACTTCCTGGTGGCGGACGATGACGATCCACATACCGTTCGTGTCGCATTCATTCTGAATCTGGTCAACGATGAACTCCGCAGCAAGGGTGTGTTGTTCTCCATCCATGATGAGGATATTCCGGTGTTCCGCTTGCTGCGCATGCGGGCGCGGCGGGCGCCTGGCCTCATCGAAGATGCCAAGGAGGTCCTGCTCAAGCTCTTCGACGCAGACGCCGAGTACTCAGCCGATACGCTTGAGGAAATTTATGACGAACTGGAAAAAGCCAGCCAGAAAGTGCTGTCCGGGGATGTCACCGATGCGTTGGCCGGCGAAGTGCTGGCGGCCATTGCACGGCACGAGGACATGAACGGCCGGATCCGGCGCAATGCCATGGACACACGGCGCGCGGTGAGCTTCATGATGCGCAGCAAGATGCTCAATGGTGAACAGTTTGAAGAGGCACGGCAGATCCTGCGTGATATTGATTCACTGGACTCCCATACGGCGTTTTTGTTTGACAAGATCAACTTCCTGATGGACGCCACCGTCGGTTTCATCAACATCAACCAGAACAAGATCATCAAGATTTTTTCGGTCGCCAGCGTGGCCTTGCTGCCGCCAACCCTGATCGCCAGTCTATACGGCATGAACTTCAAGTACATGCCTGAGTTGGACTGGCAGGCGGGTTATCCGTTTGCGCTGGGGTTAATGCTGGCCAGTGCCCTGGTGCCGATGTGGTACTTCAGGAAACGTGGCTGGCTGAAGTAAAGCTGACGGCGGCGTCGGTCCGTCGCGTGTGATCCCTCAAGCTGCGGGCAGCAGTTGCATGAAGTGGCGGACAATCGCCAACGCATAGGGACTGGCGACCTGTTGCACAAAGGCTGAAAAGTCGACGTGCGCGTCGTCGTCGGCGCGGTCTGAAACCGTGCGCATCGCCGCAAATGGCACTCCGTAATCAAAACACACCTGCGCAATGGCGGCGCCCTCCATCTCCACAGCCAGCGGCTGGTGCCCGGCACCGGCGAGGTCGCTGCGCAACTGCATGACGGCTGCAGCGCTGGCGACAAACTGGTCACCACTGGCGATCAGGCCGCTGTGAACTCTGGGCGAATGGATCAGGTTTTCACGATGAAAATGACCTCCAGCGCTTTTCAGTCCTACCTTTGATGCTTCCAACAAAATAGTGGTCAGGTGAGGGTCGCACGGCAGTTTCGCGCGACCATACAAAGGAATCTCATAACGCGCAAACAGCGGTGATGAGTCCAGGTCGTGCTGCACAAACTCCTCTGCCACCACAACATCACCGACGGCTACCCCGTCACCCAGGCCACCAGCGACACCGGTGAACAGGATTTGCCTGACCCCAAAGGCCTCAATCAGCGTGGTGGCCGTGCTGGCAGCGGCCACCTTGCCGACCCGTGACAGCACAAGAACCACATCGCGTCCGTCCCACTGCCCGGACCAGAAAGTTCGCCCGGCCCGGATGCTTTTTTTGGCGTGGCTGAGCTGCTCCAGCAAGCCTCGCTGTTCATCCAGTAAGGCGCTGACGATGGCCAGGGTGCTCAAAGGCTGTCTTTCTATTTGTCGCGCAGCTCGCGCCGCAGGATTTTTCCAACCGGCGTCTTCGGCAGATCATTGCGGAACTCGATCAGCTTGGGCTGCTTGTAGCCGGTGAGGTTCTCCTTGCAGTAAGCGCGCACCTGCTCCTCGCTGATGTCAGGGTTCTTGCGCACAATGACCAGTTTGACGGCCTCGCCCGATTTTGCATCCGGCACCCCCACGCAGGCGCACTCCAAGATGCCGTCCATCTGGGACACGACGTCTTCCAGCTCAGTTGGGAAAACGTTAAAACCACTGACCAGGATCATGTCCTTTTTGCGATCGACAATCCTGAAGTAGCCGTTTTCATCCATCACGCCAATATCCCCCGACTTGAAATACCCATCCGGGGTCATGACCTTGGCTGTTTCGTCCGGACGCTGCCAGTAGCCGGCCATCACCTGTGGTCCTTTGATGGCAATCTCGCCCGATTGACCCGGTGCCACCTCATTGCCATCGTCATCAAGCAGCTTCAGCCAGGTGCTTGGAACCGGCACACCAATTGAGCCCGAGTACTCGGTGATGGTGACAGGATTGCTGGTGGCAATCGGTGAAGTTTCGCTCAGACCATAACCTTCGCAAATGGCGCATCCGGTCTTCTCGAACCAGAGCTTGGCAACAGCACTTTGCACGGCAGTGCCGCCGCCGGCAGACACCAGCAGATGGCTCCAGTCAACTTTGCCGAAATCCGGGTGATTGGCCAGCCCGTTGAAGAGGGTGTTGACAGCCGGGAAAACATGAACTTTGTGTTTGGCCAGTTCGGTCAGCACCGCTGGCAAGTCCCGCGGATTGGGGATCAAAATCAGTTTGCCGCCTAGTCGCATGGACAGCATCATGCCGACCGTGAAGGCAAAAATATGATACAGCGGCAGGGCGCAGACCTCATTCATCTGCACATCCGGCGGGATCTTTTTCAGCGCTGGCTGAAAACAGGCGTCTGCCTGAAGCAGGTTGGCGACCAGATTGCTGTGCAGCAAAACTGCACCTTTGGACACGCCGGTGGTACCGCCGGTGTACTGCAACACCGCCACGTCATCTGCCTTGGCTGCCGCCTTCTTGAAACTCGCGCTGCTGCCTTTGGCAATGGCCGCGTTAAATCGCACGGCTTGGGGCAAACTGAACTCCGGCACCATTTTCTTGACATTGCGCACCACATAATTCACCAGTGCACCCTTGAGCAAACCAAGTTGGTCACCCATGGCACATAGCACCACGTGTTTGACCGGAGTTGCTGCCAGGCATTTCTCAAGCGTGGCGGCAAAGTTCTCCAGAATGACGATGGCCTTGGCACCAGAGTCCTTGAGTTGATGCTCCAACTCCCGCGCGGTGTAGAGCGGATTCACATTGACCAGCGTGTAACCGGCGCGCATGATGCCCGCCACGGCGATGGGGTATTGCATCACGTTGGGCATCATCACCGCGACCCGGTCACCCCTGGCCAGTCCCAGGCCTTGCAAGTAGGCACCAAAGGTCTGGCTGAGCTCATCAATCTGCTTGTAACTCAGCTCTTTGCCCATGAAACTGAAAGCGCTTCGGTTGGCAAACTTCTGAAAGCTTTCTTCCATCATCTCAACCACTGATCCATAGCGATTGACATCGATATCGGCGGGAACGCCTGGGGGATAGGTTTTCAGCCAGATGCGATCGTTCATAACAGGTCTCCAATTAGGGGGCAAAACGCCCATTCTCACCCGTCAGTCAGTTTTTGTAAGCTATGTTTTCCCTAATTAGAGAGGGCCGTCCAGCGAGGGTTTACCCTCGCTGGACGGCCCTTCGTCATGCCAAAGCGATGATCGCTGGCGTCAGGCTTTGAGAGAACTCAGGACCTCATCGAGCATCTTTTTCGCATCGCCAAACAACATGCGATTGTTGTCCTTGTAGAACAAGGGGTTGTCCACACCGGCGTAGCCACTGGCCATGCTGCGTTTCATGACGATGGATGTCTTGGCTTTCCAGACCTCAAGGACTGGCATACCGGCAATCGGGCTGCTCGGGTCGTCTTGTGCGCCTGGGTTGACGATGTCGTTGGCACCAATCACCATGGCAACGTCGGTTTGCGGGAAATCGTCGTTCAATTCATCCATTTCCAGCACGATGTCATAGGGCACCTTGGCCTCGGCCAGCAACACATTCATATGGCCTGGCATGCGCCCGGCCACGGGGTGGATGCCAAAACGGATATTCACGCCTTTCTCGCGCAGCAACTTGGTGATCTCGTACACCGTGTGCTGGGCCTGTGCCACCGCCATGCCGTAACCGGGAACAATGATCACGCTCTTGGCGTCACGCAGCAATTCAGCCGTTTCGGTGCTGGAGATTGGCGTCACCTCGCCGGCCGGTTGCGCGGCGTCACCTTTGGGTGCCGAGGTTCCGCCCGCCGTACCAAAGCCGCCCGCAATCACGCTAATGAAACTGCGGTTCATGGCTTTGCACATGATGTACGAGAGAATGGCACCGCTGGAGCCGACCAGGGCACCGACCACAATCAGCAAGTCGTTGGACAGCATGAAACCAGTGGCCGCTGCCGCCCAGCCGGAGTAGCTGTTGAGCATCGACACCACCACCGGCATATCAGCGCCGCCAATGGCCATCACCATGTGAATGCCAAACAGACCGGCAATGACGGTCATGACAATCAGCGGGGTGATGCCGTCGGCAATGCTGTGGGAGTTGATGAAAACACCGCCAAAGTAGATCACCACCAAAAGCCCGACCAGATTCATCCAGTGGCGCCCGGGCAGTGTCAGCGGCGCGCCACCAATTTTGCCGTTGAGCTTGCCAAAGGCGATCAGTGAGCCGGTGAAGGTCACCACACCGATCAGGATGCCGACGTAGATTTCGATTTCATGAATGGATTTCTCGGCACCTTGCAGATTCGATGTCGGGTCGAAATAGCTGGCAAAGCCCACCAGCGCGGCAGCCATACCAACCAGGCTGTGCATCAAGGCCACCAGTTCGGGCATCTGCGTCATCTGTACGGTACGCGCTGCGTAGATACCAATGGCACCCCCCACCACCATGGCACCAATGATCCAGGGGATGCCAGCCGCAGAAACGCGCGGACCAAACACCGTGGCCAGTACGGCAATGGTCATGCCGATCATCCCGTACAGGTTGCCCCGCCGCGATGTCTCCGGGTTGGAAAGACCACCCAGACTCAACACAAAAAGAATCGTCGCTCCAATGTAGGAGACGGTCGCCAGACTTTCGCTCATGAGGGTCTCCTTTATTTACGGAACATGGCCAGCATGCGTTGCGTGACCGCAAAGCCGCCAAACATATTGATGGTGGTCAGCACAATACCAGCCACAGCGAGCCAGCGAATCCAGTCGGTGGTGCCTGCCGGAGGCGCGATCTGCACCAGTGCACCAATGGCGATGATGCTCGAGATCGCGTTGGTCACACTCATCAGCGGTGTGTGCAGTGCGGGTGTCACGTTCCAGACCACCATGTAGCCGACAAAGCAGGCCAGCACGAACACCGTGAAGTGAGCCAGGAACGCCCCGGGCGCGTTGGCTCCGACAAACCAGAAGAGGGCTGCCGCGACGCCGAACATGATGGCCAGCTTATTGCCTGACATGGGTTCGCTGGCCGCACCATGGCCATGGCCACCCTTCTTGGCAGGTGCCGCCGCCGATTTGGCTGGCGCAGTGGCCGCCGCCGGCAGTTTGGGCGCAGGAGGTGGCCAGGTTACGGTACCTTCCTTGATGACGGTGAGGCCACGGATGGCGTCGTCGTCCATGTTGACATTGGCGACCCCGTCCTTGGCCTTGCACAGCTCTTCCGAGAGGCGAAACAGATTGGTGGCATACAGCGTTGATGATTGCTTGGCCAGGCGTGAGGCCAGGTCGGTGTACCCGACGATGGTCACACCGTGCCGCACGACGGCTTCACCTGGCACGGTCAGTTCGCAGTTGCCACCCCGCTCGGCGGCCATGTCAACGATGACGCTGCCGGGCTTCATGCTCTTGACCATCTCAGCGGTGATCAGCTTGGGTGCCGGTTTGCCAGGAATCAACGCTGTGGTGATGATGATGTCCACCTCTCGGGCCTGCTTGGCGTACATGTCGCGCTGGGCCTGCTGGAAGCCCTCGCTCATCACCTTGGCATAACCGCCGCCGCCGCCGCCTTCTTCCTCAAAATCGACTTTGACAAACTCACCGCCCATGGAGATCACCTGGTCGGCCACCTCGGCCCGCGTGTCATTGGCACGGACGATCGCGCCCAAACCAACGGCGGTACCGATGGCTGCCAATCCGGCTACACCAGCGCCAGCAATAAAGACCTTGGCAGGCTGAACCTTGCCAGCGGCCGTGATCTGCCCGGCAAAAAATCGACCAAAAGCGTTGGCAGCCTCGACGACAGCACGGTAGCCGGCCACGCCGGCTTGCGAGGTCAGGGCATCCATCTTTTGGGCTCGACTGAGCATGCGTGGCAAGGAGTCGATGGCCAGCACGGTCGCCTTCTTGGCGGCCAATTGCTGCATCAACTCGGGGTTTTGCGCCGGCCAGATGAAACCAATCAGGATGCCGCCTTCGCGCATCAGGTCAATCTCTGCAGGGGTTGGCACACTCACTTTGAAAACGATGTCTGACGCGGCCCACAAGGCGGCGGCACCCTCAACAATTTGTGCGCCGGCTGCACGGTAGGTGTCGTCGGAAAAATTGGCCGCATCGCCTGCGCCGGACTCCACTGACACGGCGAAGCCAAGTTTGATCAGCTTTTCAACCACCTCGGGTACCGTGGCGACGCGCTTTTCATTGGGGAAAACTTCTCGCGGTACACCTATTCGCTGTGCAACTTTGGGCGTAACCGGGGGGAGAGCAACGACGGCTTGACCTGACGAACCATCAGTGGCGGCACTGGCTTGCATGGGGGCGACTCCTCGCTTTTATTGGAAATCAGACAACCTGTTGAGCTTACATCAGTTTCTTTGCCTTTATACCGATTGACTCTTGACTAAAATCAACAGCACTCAAGTTCGCAATGTTTCGGATAATTGGGCATGACGAACCGATGGAAACCAAACGCCACTGTGGCGGCAATCATTGAGCGCGACGGAAGATTTTTGCTGGTGGAGGAGCACACACCCGATGGATTGCGGCTCAACAACCCGGCCGGTCACCTCGATGAGGGAGAAAGCCTGATCGCCGCCTGTGTCCGCGAGACGCTGGAGGAGACCTTGTACGCCTTTGCGCCGCAGTCGCTGGTTGGCGTGTACCTGTCACGGGTCGAACGGCCGGAGCGTGACCATAGGGCGACACCAAGTGTGACCTATCTGCGCTTCGCATTTTGTGGCCAGTTGGGTGATTTGCAGCCAGATCGCGTGCTCGACCCCGGCATCGTTCGGACCTTGTGGCTCACCGCCGATGAGGTTCGCTGTACCCAGACTCTGCACCGCAGCCCGATGGTACTGCGCTGTGTGGAAGACTATCTGGCGGGTCAGCGCTTTGGTTTGAGCCTGCTCCATACCGACCTTTCGGTCGTGGGCAGTGTTTGGCCGGGGACTGGTGCAGCATGAACCCATCGTTGAAACATCACCGGGTTGTGGTTGGCATGAGCGGAGGGGTCGATTCTGCGGTGACGGCGCTTCTCCTCAAGCAACAAGGGCATGAGGTGGTCGGTGTTTTCATGAAAAACTGGGAGGACGATGACGACAATGGGTATTGCTCGTCCAATGCCGACTTTGTGGACGCGGCCTCGGTGGCCGATGTGATTGGCATCGAGATCGAACACGTCAACTTTGCGACCGACTACAAGGACCGAGTCTTTTCTGTTTTCTTGCAGGAGTACCGTGCAGGCCGGACACCCAATCCGGATGTTCTTTGCAACTCGGAGATCAAGTTCAAGGCATTTATGGATCATGCCTTGCGTTTGGGCGCGGAAAGGATTGCGACAGGACACTATGCCCGCACGCGGCTCAATCTGCAGACCCAACGCCATGAGTTGCTCAAAGGCGCTGACGCCAGCAAGGATCAAAGTTATTTTCTGCACCGGCTTACCCAGGCTCAACTGGCAAAAACCATGTTTCCCGTGGGTGAGTTGCCGAAAAGCGAGGTGCGTCGCCTCGCCACCGAAGCCGGCTTGCCCAATGCCGGAAAACGTGATTCCACAGGCATTTGTTTCATCGGCGAGCGGCCCTTTCGTGAGTTCTTGAATCGCTACATCCGCACTGAGCCGGGTCCCATCAAGAACGACAAGGGGCAAGTCATCGGCCAACATATGGGAATGAGTTTTTACACGCTGGGTCAACGCCAGGGGCTTGGTATCGGTGGACTCAAATCCAAAGGTGCGCAGCGCGGCGGCGGTGCTCATTTGCCCTGGTTTGTGGCCCGAAAAGACCTTGCAGAAAACACCTTGTGGGTCGTACAGGGCCATGCCCATCCGTGGCTACAGTCGTCCAGATTGCTGGCGCAGGACGTCGCTTGGGTGTCTGGCGCTCCATATCAGGCACATGCACTGGCAGCCAAGACCCGTTATCGGCAAAAAGATGCTGCCTGCACCATGTCGCTCGAGGCAGCAGATTGTTTTGAGCTGTGCTTTAAAGATCCTCAATGGGCCGTCACGCCCGGGCAATCGGCCGTTCTGTACCACGGGGATGTCTGCTTGGGGGGTGGTGTGATCGCCACCCCCCAAACCGCTTGGTGACGCGGCTCAGGTCATGCGTGCCAACAAGGACTCCATGTCCTTGAGCATGACCTTGACACCGTCCTTCTGATCTTCGTCCGCTTGCAGGCAGTTACCCAGCTCCTGCTCCATAAAACACATGGTCATCCGCACATAAGTACTGTCCAGTGCCTTGCGTACCGCCGAAAACTGCTGGCCGATTTTCAGACAGCTTTCACCCTCCTCAATCATGCGCTGGACACCGCGTATCTGTCCCTCGGCCCGTCGCAACCGGTTCAGCACATCGGTACGATCTGCCTCGTTGGTCAATGCTGGCATGTGCAGATCCTTTTCAGTGTCGTGGTTGCCAACAAGACGAGCTCAAACCGCACAATTGCCGCGGGACTCTGGTACGCCCAGTTTTTTCAGAATCAGGGCCATCGGACAAAATCCGGTGAAGCCATACTGAAACAGATTCAAGCCAACAAAGGCGGTAAAGGCAAGCGCCCATCGGCTGACAAACAGCGGACTCGACTCGACCCCGAGGGCCAGGGAGCACATGATGAAAAAACCTGCAATGACAAAAACGTAGCGTTGCACTGTCATATTGATAGCTCCTGATAGGGTTGAAGACTACTTGTCGACCCGGTTGATACCGAGCAATCCGAGCACGTACTTCTCATAGACCGGCTCTGAAGTACCTTTTTTGATCTTGCGGATGAAGTATTTTTCGAAAGCAATCTTGGCCAGATGTACCCACTTGCCTTTCTTGAACCAGTTGACGTTGCGTGGCGGGATTTGCGGCAATGCCACAAATGCCGCACCGGTATCACCCATGTCAGCCAAACAAATGGCGTTCCAGGTGCCCTTGGCCACAATGGGTTTGCCGGCCAATTCGTCAGCGATGTTGTGTGTAATGGCGCCGACCATGCTTTCGATCATGTAACCCGTCTTGGGCGTTCCGGTGGCCACGGGGGTCACTTCAACCGGTGGAATGGCGACGCAAACACCTGCCGAAAAGATGTTGCGGTAAGCTTTGCTGCGCTGGAACTCGTCGATCAGCACCATGCCACGCGGGTTACACAGGTTGGGAACCGCAGCCACTGCATCCACACCCTTGAATGCTGGCAGCATCATGGAAAGCTTGAAGCTCACCTCGTGCTCCTTCACCAGATTGCCCTGATCATCGATCTGGGTGACGAATATTTTGCCCGGCTCAACCTTGGTGGTCTTTGCGTTGGTGATCCATTTCATGTCCCGATTGCGCATCTCGGACTCCAGCATCGACTTGCTGTCGCCCACGCCACCGAGACCGAGATGGCCAATGTAGGGTTCACTGGTCACAAAGGTGATTGGCACCTTGCTGCGCAGCTTGCGCTTGCGCAAGTCGGTGTCCAGGATCATGGCAAATTCATAGGCCGGACCAAAACAACTTGCACCGGGCATCGCGCCCACCACGATCGGGCCGGGGTTTTTGAGAAAGTTCTCGTAATCTGCAAAAAATTCCAGTGCATGGTCGACATGACAGATCGAATGGGTATTGCCACCACCGCCAGAACTGACCGGACCAGCACCCGCAATCTCGTCAAAGGCCAGTTTGGGGCCGGTGGTGATGACAAGGTAGTCGTAATCCAGGGTTTCACCGCCCGCCAGCGTCAACTTGCTGGCCGCCGCATCGATGTGTGTCACGCCTTTGGGAATAAAGCCGATGCCTTTGCGTTGCAGGTAAGGCGCAATCGGTAAAGTCACGGCGTCACGGGTTCGCCAGCCTACCGCGACCCAGGGGTTGCTGGGCACAAACTGAAAATAGTCGGTGCTGTTGACGACGGTCACGCGATGTTCTTTGGGCAGGATCTCGCGCATTTCGTATGCAGCGGGCATGCCGCCAATGCCTGCACCCATGATGACGATGTGAGCCATGTGTTGTCTCCGGTTGTTGAATGATTGAATTAATGAGGGTTACCGTCTGAAACTGCCGCACTTTCGCGCGACTGGATATGCCGCCAGTACATCGCGTAATACAGGACCGGGATGACGACCAGCGTCAACACCGTCGAAACCAGAATACCAAAAATTAAGGAAATTGCCAAACCATTGAAGATGGGGTCGTCCAGAATGAAAAACGCGCCAATCATGGCCGCCAGACCGGTCAGCGCGATGGGCTGTGCACGCACTGCAGCGGATTGCACGACCGCGTCTTTGAAGGCCATTCCTTGGGAAACCTGCAGCTCGATAAAGTCAACCAGCAAAATCGAGTTGCGCACAATAATGCCCGCCAGCGCGATCATGCCGATCATCGAGGTTGCGGTGAACTGTGAACCAAGCAAGGCATGCCCTGGCATAACACCAATGAGGGTCAGTGGGATGGGGGCCATGATCACCAGCGGTGTCAGGTAGCTCTTGAATTGAGCCACCACCAGTAGATAAATCAACACCAGACCAACACCATACGCCGCGCCCATGTCGCGGAAGGTTTCATACGTGACTTGCCATTCGCCGTCCCATTTGATGGCGTACTGGCGATACGGATCCGTGGGTTGGCTGATCCAGTATTCGCCAAGTTCACCGGTACCCGGCAAGGCCGCCGATTGGAGCTTGTTGCGAATGGCAAACAATCCATACAAAGGTGAGTCGAGCTTACCCGCCATGTCACCAAACACATAGCTCAAAGCCTGCAAGTCCTTGGTGAAAAGGGGCTTGTCGATGACACCGTGTTCCACTTGGACCAACTCGGACAAGGGCACCATCCTGCCGCTGGCGGTGCGCAATGGCATGGCCAAGATATCGTCCAAGCCGATTTGGGCGCTCAACGGCAATTGCAAGCGCACCGGCACCGGATATTTGGTGTGGCCGTCATGCAAGTAGGCGGCGTCGGAGCCGGTCAGTGCCATGGCGGCCGTCTGCGCCACTGCGGCAACTGGAATTCCCAACGACTCAGCACGTTGCCGACGAACCCGCAGGTAGGCGCGCGGTGCATCCTCTTCCAGGGAGGTATCCACGCCGACGATATCGGGGGTGCTCGCAAACGCTTTAGCGATCCGGCTGGCCAGTTGTTGGCGCCCGGCCTCGTCAGGTCCGTAGACCTCAGCCACCAAGGGCGACATCACCGGCGGACCCGGAGGCACTTCCACCACGCTGATACGTGCCTGATGGCGTTGCCCGATCTTCTCAAGCTCGGGGCGCAGGCGCTGCGCGATCACATGGCTTTGATCATGGCGATGTTTTTTATCCACCAGGTTGACTTGCAAGTCCCCTTGTTCCGCGTCGGCGCGAAGGTAATACTGCCGGATCAAGCCATTAAAAGTAATTGGGGAGGCGGTGCCGACATAGGCCTGCAGATTGAGGACTTCTGGCTGGCGTGCCAGATGTGCCCCAAGCTCATGCAAGGCGGCCGCCGTATTTTCCAGAGGTGTGCCTGCCGGCATTTCAACCACGACCTGGAATTCGCTCTTGTTGTCGAAAGGCAGCATCTTGAGTACCACCCACTCTACCAGGGCCAGCCCAACTGACAAGACCAATGCAATCAGGATACCCAGCAGCAGCAGCCAGCGTTTGCGCGCACTGTTCAGAAAAGGAGTCAGCAGGCCGGCAAACAATCTCTGCAGGCGAGAAATTTTCACCACGTCTACTGCATTGTCCGACGTAGCCGCGTGGCCATGTGATTTCATCAACTTCAGGGCCAGCCAGGGCGTCACTGTGAAGGCGATGCCAAGCGAAAGCGCCATGCCAAGGCTGGCGTTGATTGGTATCGGGCTCATGTATGGCCCCATCAGGCCACTCACAAAAGCCATGGGCAACAGGGCGGCAATGACCGTCAAGGTGGCCAGGATGGTCGGGCCGCCCACTTCGTCGACCGCCAGCGGAATGATCTCCCGCAAGGGCACACCGGGTCTGAGTTGCTGATGCCGGTGAATGTTCTCCACCACCACAATGGCATCGTCGACCAAAATACCAATCGAGAAAATCAAAGCAAAAAGTGAGACGCGATTCAGCGTGAAACCCCACGCCCAGGAGGCGAACAAAGTGGCCGCCAGCGTCAGGATGACGGCTGAGCCAACAATCACGGCTTCGCGACGGCCAAGCGCAAAACCCACCAGCAAAATCACAGAACCCGTTGCAAAAGCCAGTTTCTGGATCAACTTATTGGCCTTTTCGGCCGCGGTTTCACCGTAGTCACGGGTGATGTTGGTTTCGATGTTGGCCGGAATGATGGTGTTTTGCAGTTCTGTAACGCGTGCTCGTACCGCACTGGCCACATCAACCGCATTGGTCCCGGGCTTTTTGGTGACTGTCAGCGTCAGGGCCGGATAAACGCCGCCTGGACTTAATGCCGCGCCTTGGCCGGGCGAGGCACTTGATGCCTGTGCCGTACCGGGTGTGAACCAGACATAACGTTGCGGCAATTGGGCGCCGGACTCGATACGTGCCACCTCTCGCAGGAACACCGGCGCCCCCTGACTCACGCCCACCACCAGATCCCCAACGTCCTCGGGTGTACGCAGAAATTCACCCGTCTCCACCTTCAACATCTGCCCAGCATTCTGGGCGCCTCCTTGAATGACCGAGCCAGACGGCATACTGACATTTGCGGCGGCCAGCATCGATTTGATGGTCAACACGTCAATGCCGCGTTCACGCAGGCGAACCGGCTCAAGCCAGACCTGCACCGCACGTGAGGGTCCGCCAATGGTCTGGACTTCACGTGTCCCGGGGACGCGCTTGATCTCCGTTTCCATGGCGTGGGCTACCCGCTCCAGGTCCACGGCCGGAATGGCTTCCCGGCTCCACATGGTCACTGCCAGCACCGGCACATCGTCAATTCCCTTTGGCTTGACGATGGGGCTCAAGGTGCCGAGTTCCCGAGGCAACCAGTCCTGATTGGCATTGAGCACATCGTAAAGTCTGACCAATGCCTCGGTGCGGGGGATACCGACCTTGAATTGCACGGTCATGATCGCCATGCCAGGCCGTGACACAGAATAGGTGTGCTCTATGTCGGCAATCTGGCTCAAAACCTGCTCGGCCGGCCGCGCGACCATGTTTTGCACATCAACGCTGCTGGCGCCGGGAAACGGTATCAGCACGTTGGCCATCGTCACATTGATCTGTGGCTCTTCCTCGCGGGGTGTCACAAAAACCGCAAAAGCGCCCAGCAAAAGAGCCACCAGCGCCAGCAGCGGGGTCATGGCGTTGAGCTTGAACGCTTTCGCCAGACGGCCAGAAACGCCCAGTTGGATTGGTTCCTGCATACTCATCTCACTGAGGGGCCACGCTGGCGGGGGCAGCCTGCGCTGCGCTCAAGCCAGCCCTGACCGGGTCAAGGGCCACCAAATCGGCCTCCTTGAGGCCGGCCAGCACCTCATAACCCTGAGCACCATGGTCACTTCCCAGGCGCACTGCCTTGAGAACAAAGCCTTTGTTTTCAACCACATAGACCGCAGTGAGTTCACCACGCCGCAGAACCGCAGCGGCGGGTATGGTCAGGCGTTTGGTGGATCCAGCGGCAAACCGCACGCGAATCTGCTGGCCAGGCAGCAAGGTGCTCGCGGTAGAACCGGGTAGATCCAGCCGCCATTCGATGGTTTGAGAAACTGCATCCGCGCTTGGCATCCTGCTGGTCTGTGTCGGACGGATCCATTGCTGTGCGCCGTCAGCACCGGGAACCTGTAGCTCAATCAAGCTGCTGGCACCGACCTGGCCTGAGCGGGAAACCGGGACTTGCACCACCGCACGCATTGGCAACGGCGCATAAAGCGTCAACAGCGGCTTGCCAGGCATAGCCAAATCACCGGCCTCGGCCTCGGTCTGCAAGACCCAGCCATCAAACGGTGCGGTGACGCGGGTGTAGGCGTTCGCGAGACTGGCCTGCTTGGCGACGGCAACGGCCTGGTCGCGCGCTGCAGTGGCACCTTTGAGCTGGGCATCGGCATTGTCCAACGCTGCGGCACTGACAAATCCCTGGCGCATCAAGTCGCGGGTGCGATCCAGATTCAGCTGAGAATTGCGCATTTCCGCTTGGGTCTGGGCGATCTGCGCCTGGCTGCGCTGGACACCGGTTTGGGTCTCACTGTCGTCGATGGTGGCAAGCAGCTGGCCAGCGCGAACCCTGTCTCCCGTTTTGACCGGCATCGAAATCAGCCGTCCTCCGGTCTGCGCCGCGATGGTGGCCTGTTTAACGGGTTGCACCACACCGTCCATTTCAAATCCGGTGCCGACAGATTTCACTTGCACGGCCGCCACCGGCACCTGAACTGTGCTCTGGGCAAACGTGGCCGTGCTCGACAGGACGGCCCACAGGCAGATGCTTGCACAGCGGGACGATGTGCTGTCCTTGAGATCGGCCAATAACGAGTCAGACATGACGCTTCCTTGATAAATACGGCCGGGAGTATATTGGAATCTCGCTTTGGCTGTGAAAATGACGCAAAATTCCCGCAATCGCCGCTGAGAAAACGTGGGTTTTCTCAAAACTTCGCGCTAAAACGGAATGTCATCGTCCATGTCATCAAAGCCGCTGGCCGGGCGGGTTGCTGGCGGGGCCATGGTCCGAGCCGGTGCCGGACTGGGTCTGGCAGCAGGCGCGCGCTGGCTGTAGTTGCTGGCAGGTGGGCTGTCGAAACTGTCGTCGTCACCGGATGGTCCGCCCATGCCTTGTCGGCTACCCAGCATCTGCATTTGATCCGCACGAATCTCGGTGGTGTATTTCTCGATACCATCTTTGTCCGTGTACTTGCGCGTGCGCAGACTGCCTTCGACGTAAATCTGCGATCCCTTGCGCAGGTATTGCTCGGCGATCTCAGCCAGGCGGCCATTGAACTGGATACGGTGCCACTCCGTGGCTTCACGCATCTCATTGGTCTGCTTGTCGCGCCATTTGTCTGTGGTGGCAATCGTGACATTGGCCACGCGGTCTCCGCTGGGGAAAGTACGCACCTCCGGGTCTCGCCCCAAATTGCCGACAAGAATAACTTTGTTCACTGATGCCATGGTGAGTCCCTCAAAAGTTTCAGTTTAAACGGCTTTGCCGCTGGTCTGCGGCTTGGTCGGCATAACTGGCGGCATACGCCACGCCAACAGCAGCCAGACGATCATCAGTGCGCCACACA
>NZ_JAGPBB010000170.1 GCF_018063565.1 Rhodoferax sp. | reverse complement strand
CTGACAATGCGGCGCTGGTCAGCCAGATCAAAAGTGACGTGGGCCTGTCGGTGCGCCTGCTGCAACGCATCAACACCGCCAGTTTTGCCCACCTGGAAATCAACGGCAGCATCGAACAGGCGGTGGCAATGCTGGGTCGCAGTGAGCTTTACCGCTGGCTCTCGATGTTGCTGTTTCAGTTCGCGGGAAAAAGCCGAAGTGCAAGCGCCGCCCAAGAAGTCACGCTTTGGCGCGCCCGATTTCTGGAATTGCTCGGCCAGGCCACGCACGACGATGCACCGAGTCAGCTGTTTACGCTGGGTCTGGCGTCGATGATCGGGCCTATGCTGGGCATCAGCCAACACGATGTGTTACAGCTCTTGGCCTTGCCGGAGGCAGCGCGCCACGCCTTGCAACAAAGCGGTCCTTGGTGGCCTTACCTCGAGCTGGCGCAGCACATCGAGGCGCAAAACCCGTCCGACCAGCATCCACTGGCAGGGCAACTGGGCGGCATGGACAGGGTGCTGGCGCTGTCAGATCAAGCCTGGGATTGGGCCTGGGCCACCACCCACAGCGCCCCCAGCGCCTGAAACCGCGCCCGGCCCTGGGTCAAACCCCCAATGGGATAATCCTCCGCCATGACCATCACCATCAAAGACTCCGAGGGCATTGCCGGCATGCGCCTGGCGGGCCGCTTGGCCGCCGAACTGCTGGACTACCTGACCCCACTGGTCAAGCCCGGCATCACCACCAATGAGCTTGACCGCCTGGCCGATGACTACACCACCCGGGTGCAAGGTGCCATTTCCGCGCCCTTGAACTATGCGCCCAGCGGCCACAACCCCTACCCCAAAGCCATCTGCACCTCCATCAACCAGCAGGTGTGCCACGGCATCCCCAACGACAAACCCCTCAAGAAGGGTGACATCGTCAACATCGACGTGACCGTGATCAAGGACGGCTGGCACGGCGACTCCAGTCGCATGTTCATGGTCGGCGAGGTGCCGGTGGCAGCTCGGCGCTTGTGCAACCTGACCTATGAGGCGATGTGGCGCGGCATTACCAAGGTGCGCGAGGGGGCCTTTCTGGGTGATATTGGTCACGCCATCCAGACCTTTGCCGAAGCGCAGGGTCTGAGCGTGGTTCGCGAATTTTGTGGTCACGGTATCGGTCGTGCCTTTCATGAAGAACCGCAGGTGTTGCACTACGGCAAACCCGGCACACTGGACCGGCTGCAGGCGGGCATGACCATCACCATCGAGCCCATGCTCAACGCCGGGCGCAAAGAGGTCAAGGAAATGGGCGATGGCTGGACCATCGTCACCAAAGACCGGTCCTTGTCCGCGCAGTGGGAGCACACCGTGCTGGTCACCCCCACGGGTTATGAAGTACTCACGCTGTCAGCCAGCAGTCCGCCCATCCCGGCGTTCGTCAAGCCCGCCGCTTGATAGACACCCTTGCCCCACCCAAGGTTTGCGCCATGATCGACCCCACCATCCTGCGTGCCCGCTACCGTGCTGACAAGGCGGCGCTGTTGTCGTCACTGGCCGACAGCGGCGCGGCCACCCGCGGCGTCAACGCGGCCTTGCACCAGCTCTCCGACCTGGCCGATGCCACCTTGAAGGTGTTGTGGCAGCAGGCCGGGTTTACCGCCCCGTTTGCGTTGCTGGCCGTGGGTGGATTTGGCCGCCACGAGCTGTTTCCCTGCTCAGACGTCGATGTGCTGCTGCTGTTGCCAAACGACCAGTCGCCTGAGACCGACCCGGCGCTCAAATCACGGATCGAAGGGTTTATTGGCAGTTGCTGGGACGCGGGGCTGGAGATCGGCTCGAGCGTGCGCAGTGTCGATGAATGCCTGGTCGAGGCAGCCAAGGACGTGACCGTACAAACCGCCCTGCTCGAGTCGCGGCTGGTGACCGGCGACAAGGCCCTGTTTGGGCAGTTTCAGCAGGCGTTTTTTACGGCACTGGACCCCAGAGCGTTTTTTATTGCCAAGACGCTGGAAATGCAGCAGCGCCACAACAAGTTTGAAGACACGCCTTACGCGCTGGAGCCCAACTGCAAAGAATCACCCGGTGGTCTGCGCGACCTGCAAATGATTCTGTGGGTAGCCAAGGCCGCCGGGTTTGGCGCCAACTGGAGCGAGTTGGCCAAAGCCGGTCTGGCCACCGCCTTCGAAGTGCGTCAGATCAAACGCAACGAGTCGATCTTGCGGCTGATCCGCGCCCGGCTGCACCTGCTCGCGCACCGACGCGAAGACCGGCTGGTGTTTGACCTGCAGACCAGCGTGGCGCAGTCGTTTGGCTACAAGGTGCCCGACCCGGCGGTGGACCAGCGCGCCTCGGTGCGCCCAAGCGAAAAGTTGATGCGCCATTACTACTGGACGGCCAAGGCAGTGACGCAGCTCAACCAGATCCTGCTGCTCAACATCGACGAGCGGCTCAACCCGTCGAACCACACCATTCGCCACCTGCGCCCGCTCAACGACCGTTTTCTGGACAAGGCCGGCATGATCGAAGTGGTCAGTGATGACCTGTATCAGCGCGACCCCCACGCCATTCTGGAGACGTTTCTGGTCTACCAGACCCATGTCGGCATCAAGGGGCTCTCAGCGCGAACCTTGCGGGCGCTGTACAACGCACGTGACCTGATGGATGGTGCGTTTCGCCATGACCCGGTCAACCGCGAGACCTTCAAGCAAATCCTGATGCAGCACGACGGCATTACCCATGCGCTGCGGTTGATGAACCAGACTTCGGTGCTGGGGCGCTACCTGTGGGCGTTTCGGCGCATTGTGGGGCAAATGCAGCACGACCTGTTTCACGTTTACACGGTGGACCAGCACATCCTGATGGTGCTGCGCAATGTGCGACGGTTCTTCATCGTCGAACACGCCCACGAGTACCCGTTTTGTTCGCAGCTGGCCAGCGGTTGGGACAAGCCATGGATCCTGTATATGGCGGCGCTCTACCACGACATCGCGAAAGGCCGTGGCGGTGATCACTCCAAGCTGGGTGCACTGGAGGCACAGCGCTTTTGCCAGCAGCACCAGATCAGCGGTGAGGATGCGACCTTGATCGAGTTTCTGGTGCGCGAACACCTCACCATGAGCCGCATCGCGCAAAAGTCTGATCTCAGTGATCCCGATGTGATAGCCAACTTTGCCAGCCATGTGGGCAGCGAGCGTGCGCTGACGGCACTCTATCTGTTCACCGTGGCTGATATCCGGGGCACCAGCCCCAAGGTCTGGAACGCCTGGAAAGGCAAACTGCTGGAAGACCTGTACCGTGCCACCTCACGCGCCCTGGGTGGCCACGCCCCCGATTTGCACGCCGAGGTGCAGGAGCGCCAACGCGATGCACTGGTCGAATTGGCGCTGCGCACGCAACCGTTCGAATCCCACAAGGCGCTGTGGGCGACGCTGGACGTGGGCTACTTCATGCGCCACGACGCGGTTGAGATCGCCTGGCACACCCGCATGCTGTCGCGCCACCTGGGTGGGCAAGACCCCATCGTGCGGGCGCGCCCGTCGCCCGTGGGTGAAGGCCTGCAGGTAATGGTCTACACCCCGGATGCACAAGACCTGTTTGCCCGCATTTGTGGTTACTTTGACCAGA
>NZ_JAGPBB010000093.1 GCF_018063565.1 Rhodoferax sp. | reverse complement strand
AACCCTGCTGAAGTCGCGGCAGTCGGAGCCAGTGGCAGATAGCCAGCAACAGGGATAGGCATAGTCTTGTAGTGGATGACTGCAAGCAGGATGCCCCATCTGCATAATGGTCGTCTCTTGACGACCAGTACCTGCCGTTGGAGCAAATTACCCCATTGCCGTCGTTGAGCTAGCCAAATTCTC
Source organism: Rhodoferax sp. (assembly GCF_018063565.1). Classification (GTDB taxonomy): domain Bacteria; phylum Pseudomonadota; class Gammaproteobacteria; order Burkholderiales; family Burkholderiaceae_C; genus Rhodoferax. The sequence continues at coordinate 12,408 of NZ_JAGPBB010000093.1, read as the reverse complement.
AAGACCGGTCGTTGAGTTTATGAAAGCAAAATGTGGCCACGGTCGGCTCTATTGCAGCGATACCAGGCACTGGCGGCCGCGTTACGCTGAACTATTATCAGGTTAGTTCACCAATTTACTCAGGAACACCGATTCATGCCAGAAGAACTTCCCATCCTTTTGAAGCGCCAAATTCAGGCTCAAGTCATAGGCCCAATTCACGCGGAAATGGTCGCCGAGTTTGGCCTGGAAAGGGCCAACGCCGTGCTCGATTCAGCCATTCGCAAAGCAGCCATCGCCGAGGGCAAGGAGTTTGCGAACCATGTGCCGGGTGGAGTCACCTCCATGGCGGACTTCATCCAGCTTTATGAACTTTGGACGCGTGATGGCGCTCTTGAAATCGAGGTTTTGCAAGCCGATGACGAGACATTTAACTTTGATGTCACCCGCTGCAAATATGCTGAAAATTACAAGCAAATGGGACTGGGCGCCATAGGTCATCTGATGTCTTGCAATCGTGACGGCACCTTCTGCCAAGGGTACGATCCCAGAATAACTTTGGAGCGTCTTGACACCATCATGAATGGTGCGTCGCGCTGCACCTTTCGCTACTGCTACAAACCAAGCCCGGAATCTGACTAGACTGAATCCACTTTTGTTTGCTGAAGTGCCCAGTCAATGAAAGTTTGCGCTTCAGGTCGGATGTAGTTAGGCGACAGGATGTAATAGTTTCGATGAACATTGACAGGGGTGTTAAACAAACGCACCAACATGCCTTTCTCAAGCTCAGGTTTGACCAGCGTGAGCGGCGACAGCGCCACGCCGTGACCTGCCAACACAGCGATGCTCATCAGGTTGAAGTCCTCAAAGATGGTTTCGCTGGAATGATTGGGTGCGTTGAGGCCGTGGGTTCGAAACCACGCGCTCCAGGTGGCTTTGGTAACGTCGTGCAACAAATCGGAACTCAACAAATCGGTGGGCTGTGAAATACTGCCAAAGCGATCCAGATAAAGTGGGCTGCACACTGGGTAGGTAGCGCCATCAAACAAGCACCAAGCCTTGCCATTGCCGTGATAGTCGCCATCGATGAATGTAATGCTTAGGTCGACGCCATGCTCAGTGTTGAATACTGAGGTGGTGCTGCTGTAGTGGATGTGCAGCTGGATATCTGGGTGGGCACGGCGAAAGTCGGCCAGACGCGGCACCATCCAGCGCGCGGCCACTGAAGGCAGACACGCTACTGTTAGGCGGGCGTTGCGCAACGGCTGCACGATGGCATCAACTGCAGCATGGATTTGCATGAACCCCTCTTTTAAGCCAGCGGCCAATCGTGCGCCATTAGCTGTGGGCCGCAAGGCGCGTCCTTGGCGTTGCATCAGGGGCACATCAATCGAGGATTCCAGTTGCCGCAGCAAATGACTGACGGCCGACTGGGTGACGTTGAGTTCCTGAGCAGCTTCCTGCACGCTACCCAACCGTGCCACGGCTTCGAATGCGCGCAACAGGTTGTATGAGGGCATACTCACTTTTTTCAAGCCTTTACATGAGATTAACTAATATTATTTCTGAAAAAGAATCATTTTACATGAGGATAAATCATTGCAATACTTCGCCCCACATCACGCGGTCCAATAAATAGGTTGCGGGGCGCCAGTGATGCAATTTAAAGGAGTCAATGGATGTTCATCAGAACAGTTGCAGAAACAGCCGGTACGGATCTTGACGTGCCATGGGGTAACGGCCAGAGCCGCCGTCTGGTAGTCAAGCGCGATGGCATGGGCTTTGCCGTAGCTTATACACTGGTGCTGGCTGGCAGTGAATCGCTGCTGGAATACAAGAACCACTTCGAAGCTTGCTATTGCATCTCGGGTGAGGGTGAAGTGGAGGACATGGCCGGTACCCGTTATCCGATCCAGCCAGGCACCATTTATGTGCTGAACGAGCACGACAAGCACTATCTGCGCGCCAACGTTGACATGGTGTTGTTGAGCGTGTTCAACCCACCGATCGAAGGCCATGAGCGCCACAATCTCAAGGGTGACGGCAGTTCAGCGTATTGAATTTTTGCGTTTGTCGGTTGATTGATCAACGCCAATGACCTTCCTTGTCGTTGGATTTTCCATAATATATTGTTAAACATTTGAGGAGACAGTCATGAACATTTTTTACACCCGCGTCACTCGTATTGCCGGCCTTGTTGCCATCGCCGCAGCAGCATTCAACGCCTCGGCTGCCACTGTCGAAGCCGGCGCCCTCCAAGTGGGCACCGACCTGACCTACCCGCCTTACAACTTTTTCGACGACAACAAGCAACCGGCCGGGTTTGACGTCGAGTTCATGACCGCGCTGGCCAAGGCCGCCAAGCTGACCCCAAAGTTTCAGGACACCCGTTTTGAAAACTTAATTCTCGGCGTCAAGAGCAACAAGTTCGACGTGATCGCTTCGACTCTTTATGTCAAGCCCGAGCGCGCTCAACAGATTACCTACGTGCCCTATATGAAAACCGGCGTCTCGATCGCGGTCAAGAAGGATGGTAAACACTTGCCAGTCACGCCTGAGCAGTTGTGCGGCAAGAAAGTTGGCAACATCAAGGGTGGCGCTTGGCTGGCAGACCTGAAGAAGCTGTCGGAAACCACTTGCGCCGACAAGGGTGGCATTGATGTCCGTGAGTATCCGACGTCCCCGGAAGCCACGCAGGCTTTGCTATCGGGTGGGGTGGATGCCCAGATGGAAGACTCCGCCGTGCTGCGCAATGCAGTGGATAAGACTGGTGGCCGCTTGATGATTAGCAGCAAGGTCCAGCTCTACCCTGTGATCGTCGGTCTGGGAATCAACCCGAAAAACGGCGATTTGGTGAAAGTGGTTGAGAACGCACTTGAGTCGCTGCGCAAGGATGGACAATACCAAAAGCTGTTGACCAAGTACAACGTCAGTGCTCCCACCGCCGCCGAGTTCAAGGCCGCAGTGACATCCAAGGCCCCGTGATCCTTGAACCCGGTTTCCTCGCGTAACAGTCGCGGGAAGAACAGCGATACGCCAATGCCGCGCACAAGATCGATAGCGCGCGGCATTGGCGTATGCGAATCAGATAATAAATAGTGAAGAGACCTCATGATTGAATTTGACTGGGCCTATATCTTTAGCCTGATTGGCGACAAGGATTTCTGGGATGCGACCTGGCGAGTGGTTGTGCTGAGTGTGTTGGCCTGGACGTTTGGCACCACACTGGGATTTTTTGTGGCGCTGGCCAAAGAGTCGCCCCGCAAACCGCTGAGTCGTGCCGCCAGTGTCTATATTTGGTTTTTTCGCAGCCTGCCGCTGTTGGTGTTACTGATCTTTGTCTACAACCTGCCACAACTGGTGCCGCAGGCCGGCAACTTCTTGTCCAATCCGTTCACTGCGGGTCTGCTGGCCATGGTGCTGAGTGAGACGGCCTATATCGCCGAGATTCACCGAGGCGGATTGTTGTCAATCGCCAAGGGCCAGCATGAAGCTGCGCATGCCCTAGGCATCCGTTATTTTGGGCGTTATCGTCACATTGTTGTACCGCAGGCGCTGCGCGTGTCGTTGCCTTCACTGGGCAATGAGTTCGTTACGATTGTCAAGTTGACCTCACTGGTCTCGGTGATCTCACTAGCTGAAATTTTGATGGTGGGCCAACGCCTGTACACCCGAAATTTCAAGGTGATGGAAACCATGTTGGCGGTGGCGGCCTACTATGTGTTCATTGTCTCCGTGTTCAGCTACTTGGTGGGCAAGCTGGAACACTGGCTTGACGTGACCAAGCGCAAACCGGCTGACATGCACGATGCCCCGGCTGACGAGGTGCCGGCGGTGGCACCCGGCCATGAGAAGCTGCGCGCCATTCAACCGGGCTGTCCGGTGATTCAGGTGGAGAACATCGACAAGTCTTTCGGCCCCAAATGTGTGCTTAACCAGGTGTCGCTGGAAGTACGCCCGGGCGAGGTGATCAGCATCATCGGGCCGTCGGGCTCAGGCAAGACCACCTTGATCCGCACCATCAACGCCTTGCAGGACATTGACGGCGGGCGTATTCTGTTTCATGGGCAGCCGTGGATCGATGCCCAGAACGGTTACAAACTGGCCGAGCGGTTTGACCGCGAAGTGACCCAGATCGGCATGGTGTTCCAGAACTTCAATCTGTTTCCACATCTCTCGGTGCTGGACAACGTGATGTTGGCACCACGCTACCACGGTCTGGGCGACGATGCAGTGCTGCGCGAAGAAGCTCTGGCCCTGCTGGGCAAGGTGGGCCTTAAGGCACACGCGCTGAAGTACCCGCATCAACTCTCGGGCGGCCAGCAGCAACGCGTGGCGATTGCACGGGCGCTGGCCATGAAACCGCGTCTAATGCTGTTCGATGAGCCGACTTCGGCGCTGGATCCGGAACTGGTCAGCGAAGTGTTGCGTGTGATGGAAATGCTGGCCAAGGAAGGTATGACCATGATCATAGTCACCCACGAAATGCGCTTCGCGCTGGGCGTGAGCGACCGCATCATCATGATGGAAGCCGGCCAGATTGTTGCCAGCGGCACGCCACAGGAACTGCTGTCCGCGCCCGAGGAAAGCCGGGTGGCTGCATTTCTGGCGCAGTCGCGTAATTAACAATAGGCGGCGATACTCGTTCCGGGGCCTTGACGTGTTGCGTTGAGTCAGGTTTGAATTAAGCGATGAATAACCACGACCACTTGATATCAGTATTGCAGCAAATTCAGACCGAGGCGCTGACCCTGCTGGGCTCAGGCAAGGTAGCCGATTACATACCGGCCTTGTCGGAAGTGCCGCCGGATCGATTCGGCATGGCGGTGACATTGCTAGACGGCACCACGCTTTCAATCGGCGATGCCGATACGCCGTTTTCATTGCAAAGCATCACCAAACTGTTTGCCTTTGTGACCGCCCTCAAGGCGGTCGGTGACGACTTGTGGCAGCGGGTCGGGCGCGAGCCCTCGGGGGCGGCGTTCAACTCCATGGTTCAACTGGAAACCGAAGTCGGCATCCCGCGCAACCCGTTCATCAACGCGGGCGCCATCGTTATCACCGATATCCTGACCAGTCGTTATGCCCACATGGACACCGCGCTGCTTGGCGTCATGCGGCGGCTGTCGGGCAACCCGAAACTCACCTGGAACGTGCAGGTCGCTACATCCGAGCGGGAGAATGCTCACCGCAACATGGCGATGGCCTACTTCATGAAGAGCTACGGAAATGTCAGCAACTCGCCTGAACTGGTGCTGGACAATTATTGCCGCCAGTGCGCCATCGAGATGTCCTGCTTGCAACTGGCTCGGGCAACGATCTTTCTCGCTAACCACGGCAAGACACTCAACACGGCGCAACAAGCGCCCGAAGACATCCTATCGACCGATGCCACGGGCCGGGTCAATGCACTGATGCTGACCTGTGGTGCCTACGATTCCTCAGGTGATTTTGCCTATCGCATCGGGCTGCCGACCAAGACCGGCGTGGGCGGCGGCATCGTCGCCATTGCACCCGGGTTCGGCACTGTTAGCGTCTGGTCGCCTGAGCTCGATGCCAAGGGAAATTCAGTGCTTGGGGCCTTCGCGCTGGAGCGATGGATGCAGTTAACGAGCTGGGGGCATGTCTAGGCGCACTCATATGTGAGTCGTAAATTTTTTGACCGTAATCGCTGTTCAAAAGCCAAATTTGCAGTAGCAGCTGATATCAGACGCCAACGTCAGCTTCCTTATTACTTGGGTGAGCTTTGTTAGGGATGGTCTGAATAACTCATCGCCACGTGCTGTAGCGAGTCGTTAATTTTCAAATGGCGGGATTTCACGCGCAACCTTTCAAAGTTGCGCCGCTTTCTGCACCCATTGGGCTACTTTTATCCCCTTGTGGGGCATTTCTCCGGATTCCGGGCGCACTCATCCCTGCGCTCCCATCAGTTTGCCGCGCACCATCCACAAATTCGACAGCGCAAACAGTGTGACGAGTTGGGCGGTGTTCTTCTTCAAGCCGCGGTAGCGCACTTTCACAAATCCGAACTGGCGCTTGATGACCCGAAATGGGTGTTCCACCTTGGCCCGAATACCTGCCTTGATCTTCTCGACCTTGTCGATCATGGCATCCACTGCGTTTTCCTTGTTCAATGCACGGCGCTTGCCCGGACGCATGGCTATATGCCAGGTAACGTCGGCATTGGCATCAGGGCGTTTTGTAATGCCTTGGTATCCAGCATCTCCAAACGCGTGTGTCTCTTCGCCATGCAACAAACTGTTGCCCTCAACGACGTCACTCACATTGCCTGAGGTGCCACGAACCGTGTGCACGAGACCCGACTCAGCATCTGTGCCAATGTGCCCCTTCATTCCGAAATACATTTGCTCGCCCTTTTTGCTCGAATGCATTTCCGGATCACGCTTGTGGTCCTTGTTTTTGGTCGATGAGGGAGCAGCAATCAGGGTGGCGTCCACCACCGTGCCGGTCTTGAGCAGCAGTCCGCGCTGCATCAGAATTTCATTCACGACGTCAAGGATTTGCTCGGCCAATTTGTTCTTCTCCAACCGGTGGCGGAAACGCAAGATGGTGCTCTCATCGGGCAGGCGACCAAACTCCTCAAGCTGGGCAAACTCCCGATACAGCGGGGTGTCAAAGAAGGCTTCCTCCATACCCGGGTCGGACAGCGTGAACCACTGCTGCATGAAGTGCACGCGCAACATGGTCTGCAGAGAAAACGGTGGCCGCCCGGTCTTGCCTTCCGGGTAATACGGCGCAATGCGTTCGACCAGAGCAGCCCACGGAACCACCTGCTCCATTTGTTCGAGGAACACTTGCTTGCGCGTCTTTTTGACGTTCAGATTGAGCTTCAGGCTGGCTTGTTTCATGGAGGATATTTTCTCAAGCAGGGCTTACGTCAAGCACACAGTCAAGGGAGTTATGCAGAGTGTCCTTAGGGAAGCCCTACAGGGACTTCCCGCGTAGTCAAGGGTTTTACATGTCGATATCTTCGTTGCCCATTTCCAAGAAGTTAGAGCGTTTTCACTCTGACTGTGAATAGCCGGCCTGCGCGATGTAGCGCGCGCACTCGTCCGCAGCGAAGCTGTCGAGCAGGGAGCCAATGGCCGACCACAGCGCCTCAACCGTGCGCGCGGCGGTTTTCCTTAGCAGCGTCTTGAGTTTGGAGAAGACCTGCTCAATTGAGTGTGGTCAACCAACTTGATGGACTGATTTTCACGATCGGTGATGGAGGCAACAGGGATTGCGATGATGGCGGTGGCATCAAACGAAACGGCGCCGGTATCTCTACTGGCGCCGTTTTGTTTGTTGTGTAAGCGGGTGATCAGAACGGTTCGTCCAGCCTTCTCCATGGTTGCTGTGCGTTGATATTTTTCTTGACCCGCTTGGCGTAATGACGCTGAATCCGGTGCCCATATCGGCTCAGGAAGTTGGCGGCAATGGTTTCCAGGAATTCATGGATTTCCACCGCCGACTCGTCCGACAAGGTCCGCGTTTTGTCACACTCACACATCGGGCATGGGTACTGGTTTTTTGATTTCATCACCGTGCCCCCGCTGGACGGCGCTGCGTTGCCTTCGTGGGCGGCGCAAAAACATCGAGATAAAGCTTCTCGTCGAGCACCGGCAAATCCTTCTGCGCGGCGGCGGCCAGCAGTTCGGCGGCCATGGTGGTCAGGATGCGGTAGTTTCCGGCGGCGTGATCACACAGCGTGTGGCGCAGCGCCTGGGTCATCAGACTGGCATTGCCAGCCTGGCCCAGCAAATGCTCCAGACAGGCCAGCAATTCATCGCGGCTGGCAAACTCGGTGGCCAGTCGGGTGCGGATGCGACTGCCCAGCGGAATCAGTTCTTCCCGGCGCAGTTTCTCCAGCAAGCGCGCGTCGCCTGCCATGACGATGCACAGCAAGGGCTGTGAATCAAAGCGCGAACAGCTCAGCAGGCGCAGTTCCGAGAGCACCTGGGGCGTCATCTCCTGCGCCTCGTCAACCAGCAACACCGCCCGACTGCGGCTCGATTCCATGTGGCCGAGCCAGCGCTCGCGCAGTGCCTTGAAGCCGCCCCAGCGGTTGCTGGGGCGCAGCGGCACGGCAAAGATATCGCCGAGTTCGCGGTAGAAATCCGCCAGGTTGCTTTGGGGGTGGTTGATGGCGCCCACGGTAATGTCGGGCAATTTGCGCAGCCGCTGGGCCAGCAAACGCAGCACGATGCTCTTGCCGCTGCCCGGGTCGCCATGCACCATGGCAAATCCGCCCTCACGGATCTGCGCATGTTCAATACGCCAGCAAAAACTCTCGATCTTCGCGGGCACATAGACGGCATCGATGGGTAGTTCTGGCGAGAACGGATTGAACTTGAGCCCATACAGGGCCAGCAGTTTGTGGTTCATGGATTGATCTCCTGGGTGCTGGGCAGGTAGGCCGGGGGAACGCCGGTGGCGGCGTACTCGGCCAGCAGTTGGGTCATCAAGGCCGGCAAGCCCTTGGGTTGCAGGGGCGAGAGATCGCGCGAAGTCGGACTCAGTCTGCGGCGTTGCCCTGTGGCGTTGGCCGATTTGTCCAGCGGTTTGACTGGGCACAGAACGGTTTGCGTGCGGGCATCGAGCAGGTCCACGCGCGACAGGTCCCAGCGTGCGTAGCGCAGCAGCACTTGCTGGAGGTGGCGGTAACGGCTGGGGATCTCAAAGCGCAGGCCATTGAGACTGACGGTGCCATCCGAGCGCCGCTGGCGGCGCATGACTTCAATGCGGAAGGCTTGGTCGAGTTCGTCGCGACCTGGGCAGGGGCGTGCCACGCTGGGGCCTGCCAGATAGTGTGCCAGGGGCGTGGCATTGATCTCGGAGTGCACACTGCGGTGGTATTCCTGTTCCGCCCAAGCCTGGGTGGCCAGGTTCAGATCATCGAGCGTGAGGTCTGCCTGGCCTTCAAGCATGGGCATCAGGCGCCCTTCGACGCGACCCCAGAAGGACTCCTGCTTGGCGTTTTGATAAGGGCTATAGGGAAGCGTTGTTTGATGAACAATACCCAGCCTGGCCAAGCCGGCCGTCGTTTCTTCGGCCAGCATGGCAGCTCCGTTGTCGCTCATCAACGCGCGTGGCAGACCGCGCTTCATGAAGGCCTGGCACAAGGCGTGAATCAGGCTGTGGGCGGTCTCCTCCAGATACCACTGCAGATGGCACACCAGGCGGGAGCGGTCATCAAGCACGCCCAGTAGCATGGGCGTGACCCAAGCACCTTGGCGGGTGAGCACCTTGCGCGAGCCGTGGTGGAAGTCCAGGTGCCACAGGCTGCTGACGTGATCGACTTCAAAGCTGCGCACCTCCAGGCGTTCGAGCCGGTCGCGCGCGGCCAATGCGCCGGCACTGGCGCGTTTGGGTTGGGCCTGACGGAACATGCCCTGGGCCATGAGGTAGCGGCGCACGGTGGGATATGAGGCCACGGTGTCGGCGCGGTCCTTGAATACGGCGCACAGGTTGTCAAAGTGCAGTTGCATGGTCCAGCCCGGATGCTCACGGTATTGCTGGACCAGCGCCTCAATGACCGGCTGATTGAGGCTGGGGAAGCGGTTGATATCGCCGCGAAGTCGGTTCCTGAGCGCCGCCACCGGGTCATTGGCACGGCGCGCGGCGTAGTACCAGCGCTCCAGGGTGGAGGCGGCAAACGTAACGTCCAGGCCAGAAGATGGATGGCGCCAAACGCGCGCGCCCAGCCTTGCCAGTTCACTTTGCAGCTCGCCAGGCTTCGGGGGCGCGGCCAGCAGCGGGCCGATGATGGAGAAGCGTAGACGGGCGAAGGCGTCACGCTGGGCGGGGTCCTTGATGGGTAACAAATCACACTCCAGACATTGCAATACCGGCGGTATCGCTTCTGCAGTGAAGGCTATAAAGCCCGGGCGGTCTTGCCTATTGGCATCCTCTGCGGGTGATCGTCACCCAGCAATTAACGTGATCAGCGCTGCACGCTCAAGGGCGACAGAAAGGCCAGCAAGTGCACTGCGCGCTCGGCTGCGCGACCGGTAAAGCGTTCGATCAGGCTGTGTGGGAGATGTTCGCGGCAAACGCTGGGCATGAAGCGCGCGCACTCAGCCAGCCACAGGGGTGTTGCCGGAAATAGCTGCAGCCACCAACTGCGCCAACGCGAAACCGTGCGCTCTGGCACAGCCAGCATCTGCACCACTTGAGCGGCCGCCGTACTCAGCCGGGCGCGTCTGACGCTCACCAGCAAGACCGCCAAGCCCAGGTAAACACGTCGCCCAAGGAAGCGCACGGAGGCGCAAGTGAATCGTTTGCGGCATAGGCTGCAGCAAAAACTCAGCCGTGAGTCGAAGGCATGGCGGATCGCCTTGGGGCAAGCCCTGGGCTTGCGGGGGTAGTCTGCCCGGTGCAGGGCGCCGCCACACGGGCAGCCCGAGGCATGCATTTGCGCTGCAAACTCGGTGTCAATCTGTAGAAGAAGGGATAAAAACTTGGGGTTTTGCAATAAGGCGTGGCACACTTTGATGGTCTCGATCTTGGTCGAAAGAGACTCTCTCACAAGGACCTCTTGTTCAAAGTCCTTGCGGGAGATTTTTTATTGTCCCGCACCCTTCTTGACCAAATCCGCCAAGAACCCCATCACGGGAGCTGACCGTACTCACTCAATCGGGTTGAGATCAGGGCTGAATCCGCTTTCGCACCAGCACAGAACGCCGCGCTCCAGCCTGCCAGGTGATGGGCAAACAAGCCTCTTTGACGACACCACGCCTGCAGGGCTTGGCCTGACAGGGCGTGGGTTTCTTGCAGGGCCAGCAGTTGCTCCTAGGCACTCCAGTCCTGGGGGCGCTTCTCTTTGATTGGGCCGCCAGCCGCCGGCGCTGACGATTCCCTTTTCATCCAGTTCTTGGCCGTGTGGTAGTTGACGTTGAGATCGAGCGCGACTTCGCGCACCGAGCGCTGGCCACGCGAAAGCAGCTTGACCACTGCCTGCTCGATAAATGCTTGGAAATATTTTTGTTTCATTGTTGTCTGAGCTTCTAAAAGAATATTTTTTAGAGGCGACAACTAGTCTGACATAGGGGGGGTGCAAACGACTTCGCCCATTGGGCCAGAGCCTGTCGGTCGCGCTTGAAGCCGCCAAACTCGCGCATCTCAACGAGCACCACGCCATCGCTTTGCTCAACTACCGCACAGGCGCTGATCTTGGCTTAGTGAATGTCCAAGCCTATAACGCGCCGGTAGATCGGTTTGAGTTCCATAACAGTTCTCCTTTGACGAAAAACACTACACTCCAATGCGTGTTGTCGCCCAGGGGCACTGCCATTCAACGGTCTGTCAGGACACGAGCCCGACGGCTCTTTTTAACGTGCGCTGTCCACCACCTCCCAAGAGTTGGTGCCAGGCAATCCGGGGTACGAGTGAATGGCGGCGGGTCGAGTTAGCTTTCGCGGTCGCTTGCCATCAAAGATTTTCGCGACCTCAAGCCTCTGAGCGACTGCACACCCTCGCAGTGTCTTTCATGATCGGGGGTGCTGCTCACCCGTATCATGAAAGTTAGCTACTTATTGAAAGACAGAACCGATGCATAAAGAAGATCCCGGCGTCGAATTACGCAAAGACACAAAAATATTTAGCCCATTTCCGGGAGTCTATGCGTTTTATACTGATGATGAAATAAAGCGCGATAAAAGTACCGACAATGCACCTGTTTTAGTTGCGATGTGTATTGCAGTATTTTTGGTTCTTTTGATTGCGTATGTAATGTGAGCCATTTGTGCTCAATCGAAATCTAGAACCGATTTTCGCTTGCCCCTTTGATCGCTCATGCCGGCCTTCTCTGCCCTGCCCAACTGAGAGTGATGTGAGGTACCCACGGCATCATGCTGTTGCAGATGGCGTGCTTGATCGGACCTGGCTCCGCCATAGACAAGACTTGTAGCCTTCGCCCAGGAGTTTCAAGGTCAGCTTTCCCATTTCGTGAGCGAATTTCGGATGACTGCTTGCCCAAACGGGAGCACCCGCAATGGGCACCAAAAAGTCGCTGGCGACGGTCAGGTTCCCGGTACATTGATTTTCTGCGAGCCCCAGTCGATACGCCAGTCGTCGAATTTTGGTTCTCCTGCCAGCACGTCTGTCACACATGCTGAGTCGCCAGCCGATCCGTTACGCTGCCAGAGCACCTAACAGCATGAAGAAACACCCTAGCGTCCAAACAGGGGCGCTGCACTCCCGCACGGCAGTCTTACTGGACTGGTGACCACCCCTGGGCAATGGCCTTTTCGGACACCTTGGTGTCAACAATGACGCGATGCAAATCGGCCTTCTTCCCCGCCGCGATGGCCTCAGCCGTCTCGATCGTGGTCTTCAAAAGCGCTTCTACGCCGGCTTGACCCATTCAAAACCAGATCAAACACCTCGGCAACACCACCAGCAGGCTGTCCAGAGCCGGGGGCTTTT
>NZ_JAGPBB010000169.1 GCF_018063565.1 Rhodoferax sp. | reverse complement strand
ATGGCAGGCGCTGGTACCCATCATTCTGATGGCCTCGGTCATCGGAGCCGTGGTCGGAATCGCCATGAAGTTTTCGAGTGGTTTGCGCGAAGGAGGCTACGTGCCCTTTGGCCCATTTCTGGCAGGTGCCGGGTTGACCGTGATGGTGACCGGGCCCCAGGCATTACTTCAGGCAGTGGGGCTGTAGACGGTGTCGCGTGCCTTCAAGCTTGGCCTGACTGGCGGTATTGGCAGTGGCAAAAGCACTGTTGCTGCGCTTTTGGCAAACCTGGGGGCCAAAGTGCTGGATGCCGACGCCATTTCGCGGACGGTCACAGCACCCGGTGGTTTGGCCATCGAGCCCGTACGACAGGGCTTTGGCCAGGAGTTCATAGCCAGTGATGGCGCAATGGATCGAGGCCGGATGCGCGCACTGGTTTACGAGGATCCCGACGCCCGTCGCCGACTGGAGGCGATCATCCACCCTCTGGTTCAGCAGGAGATCTGGCGTCTGGCGAGCGAATCGGAGGCGGCCGGTGTGCCGTGCCTGGTGTTTGATGTGCCCCTGCTGGTGGAGTCTGCCTTCTGGCGCCAGCGCGTGGACAAAGTTCTGGTGATTGACTGTAGCGCCGAGACACAAATCAGCCGGGTGCAGACGCGCAGCGGCCTGAGTCGCCCCGCCATCGAAGCGATCATTGCCGCCCAAGCCAGCCGGTCTGAACGCCTGGCCATTGCAGATGCGGTGATACTCAATGACGGCATCACGTTTGAGGCATTGGACGCCAGGGTGCGGGCGCTGGCACCCGGCTTCGGGCTATGATTACCCTACCCATTTGACCCCGACATTAGCGTGATCCTCTACGAATACCCTCTGCACGAACGCATCCGCACCTATTTGCGGCTGGAACATCTGTCAATACGTCTGCATCAGTTGGCCTCGCGGATCGATGACCTTGACCATCATTTCGCGCTTGCCACCCTGTTTGAGATCATGGATGTGGCCGCCCGGGCAGACCTCAAATCCGATGTGCTGAAAGACCTGGACAAACAGCGCCATGTCCTTGATGGCTACCGAGGCAATCCGGCGATTGCGGAATCGGTGCTGGATCAGGTCGTCGGTGAGCTAGACGCATGTTTTGAAGCACTGAACCACCAGGCAGGCAAAGCCGGGCAGTCGCTGACTGAAAACGACTGGTTGATGAGTATCCGCAGTCGCATCTGTATTCCTGGGGGTACCTGCGAGTTTGATCTGCCCTCTTACTATGCCTGGCAACACAAGACCGGAGTCAGCCGCCAGGCCGACCTGAACCAGTGGATCGGCACATTGAGCCCGCTGGCAGATGCGGTGCACCTGCTGCTGAAACTTCTGCGAGACTCCGGTACGCCGCAAAAAGTCATGGCAGTCGGTGGGCAGTTTCAGCAAAACCTGCCATCGGGCCGGACGTTTTTGCTGGTTCGTCTGGCGCTGGAGGTATCACAACAGCTGATACCGGAGATCAGTGGTAACCGCCTGATGGTGTCCGTGCGTTTGATGCGCCAGGGTGACGACCACCGGATACAGGCGGTGAACGAGGACGTGGCTTTTGAATTGGCACTTTGCTCATGACCATGACCACAAGCGATTTCTTATCAGGCGAGCGTTGGGTCCGTTGCCCCAATTGTGCCGGCCCGAGTCTTTATGCACCCGCCAACCTGCATCGTCCATTTTGTTCGGAGCGCTGCAAGCAGGCCGATCTGGGTGCTTGGGCGAGTGAGCAGTTTGTCGTGGCCGCAGACGCTTCGCCCGCTGATCCATCGACACAATCAAGCATTCATTGAGCATAAAAACACCCTCTAGCGCAATATGCTCAACGGTTTGTAGCTTCTATATATGTAGCTCCTGAAAAACAGCACTCTTGTGCCAACCACTGCAAGACCGGCACTGTTCCCGGCAGGACCGGATCGACAGATACCGGCAAGTTTTGCCAGGCATAGGTCTGCGACTCGCGCATTTGCAACTCACCCGCCCAGTGGTACACCTTGCAGAAATGCAGTTTGACCAAGGCATGTGGGTAATCAACCAGTTCTTCGTGCCAACGCTCAACGGCACCGATCTCAATGCCCAGTTCCTCCTGCAGTTCACGCCTCAGGGCCGCTTCGACGGACTCTCCCGGTTCAAGTTTGCCACCGGGAAACTCCCAATAGCCGGCATACACCTTGCCCTGAGGCCGGGAGGTCAATAAAAAGTCGCCGTCAGGCCGTATCAAAACCCCAACGGCCACATCCACCACTTTCCGATCAGGTCCGCCACTGCGGGTGACCTGCCCATCAGCAATCAGCGGCTGACGCGTCACGGTCAGGCCCCAAGCGCATGCTGCCCGGCGTAGTCGCGGGCAAACTGGTAAGCGACACGTCCACTGCGCGAGCCGCGCTCAAGTGCCCACACCAGTGCCTGAGGCCGGGCCAACTCTATTGCCGTACTGCCGACACCAAAAGCACCGAGCCACTGGGCAACAATTGCGAGGTACTCGTCCTGGGAGAAAGGATAAAAACTGACCCAGAGGCCAAACCGCTCAGAGAGCGATATTTTTTCTTCGATCACTTCGCCCGGATGAACTTCACCGTCATCCGAATGGGTGAAGGTCAAATTTTCCTTCATGTACTCCGGCAGCAGGTGACGGCGGTTGCTGGTGGCGTAAATCAGAACATTCGGGGTGGTGGCAGCCACCGAGCCATCAAGAATCGACTTCAGCGCCTTGTAGCCTGGCTCACCGTCCTCAAAACTCAGGTCGTCGCAGAAGACAATGAACTTTTCAGACCGCTCACTGACAAGATCAACGATGTCGGGCAAATCGGTCAGGTCGGCCTTGTCCACCTCGATCAAACGCAGGCCTCGCGCGGCATATTCGTTGAGGCAGGCACGTATCAGCGACGACTTGCCGGTTCCACGCGCGCCGGTCAACAAGACGTTGTTGGCCAGCTGACCACGGACAAACTGCAGTGTGTTTCGCTGGATCTTGTCCTTCTGCCCATCGATTTCTTTCAGGTCCGCCAATCGCATGGCACCAATGTGTCGTACTGGCTCCAGACTGCTGCGTCCAGCGCTACGTTTTCGATAACGGTAAGCGCTTGAAGCGGACCAGTCGGGCTGGCTCAATGCTTGAGGCAGCGTGGCCTCAAGCCTGTGCATCAGCTGCTCGGCGCGTTGCAGCAAATGCTCAAACGCCGCGTTCATGACCGATAGTCGGCATTAATCGTGACGTATTCGTGGCTGAGATCACAGGTCCACACCGTATCGGACGCGTTACCGCGGCCAAGTACCACGCGCACGGCAATCTCGCTTTGTCGCATCACCCGCTGGCCATCTTCTTCGCGGTAATCCGGGTTGCGCCCTCCCTGACGGGCCACCAGCACATCGTCGAGGTACAAATCGATGCGGGCCTGGTCAAGATCTGCAATGCCTGCGTAACCGACAGCAGCCAGAATTCGGCCAAGGTTTGGATCGCTTGCAAAAAAAGCAGTTTTCACCAGGGGTGAATGGGCGATGGCATACGCCACTTGACGACACTCGGCCGCGTTGTGACCACCGTCGACCCGTATGGTGATAAATTTTGTAGCCCCTTCACCATCCCGGACAATGGCTTGCGCCAGTTTTCTTGCGACCTCCAGCATCGCCGCACGCAGCGCCAGCC
>NZ_JAGPBB010000168.1 GCF_018063565.1 Rhodoferax sp. | reverse complement strand
CCTTAAAGAAATTACACCGCACAAGCGCCAGTCGCATTAATATCACAGTCTGAACAGTGGAGCACTATTTTGAATTTACCCGACCCCAGCCAAAATTTCGAGGCTGATCCCGTGCGTGCCGCCATGGCGGTAGCGGTTCTCGCCATCACCTCGCTGGCAGAAACGCGCGACTCCGACACCGGCAACCACGTGATGCGCATTCAGCATTACGTCAATGCACTGGCGCAGCGGCTGGTTGGCCATCCCCGTTTCGCAGCAACGTTGACGCAGGAATATATCGGCGAATTGTTCCGCTCTGCGCCCTTGTATGACATGGGCACGGTGGGCATCCCGGACCGCATTTTGCTCAAACCCAGCCGGTTGACGTCGGCCGAGTTCGAGATCATGAAAACCCACACCACCCTGGCCCGCGACGCCATCGCCTACGCCGAGAAAACCTTGGGTTTTGCGGCCGTACGCATGCAGATCGTCAAGGAGCTGGTCTACAGCCACCAGGAAAAATGGGATGGCACGGGTTATCCGCAGGCCCTGTCAGGTGACCAGATTCCTTTGTCTGCGCGCCTGCTGGCCATCGCCGATGTGTACGACGCCCTGATCTCCGACCGGGTCTACAAAGCCGGTGTGCCGCACGACCAGGCTGTGGTGACGATTTTTCAGGGCCGCGCCAGCCATTTCGACCCCGACATGGTGGACGCCTTCATCGAAATCCAGGACGAATTTGCCGCCATTGCCAAGCGCTTTGCTGACACCGATGAAGACATGCAAAAGAAGATCGAGTACATGGCCAACGCCATTGCCGAAGAAGCCGAGCTGTAGCGGCGCTGGCATCAAGCCATATCTTGCACGGCCATCAGCGCAGCCAGGTTTTGGCGGCACAGGGTTTGAAACTCTGGGCTGATGCTCTGATCGGCGGCAGCGGTTTGCCAGAACCTGCAGGCCGCAACACTGGCTTGCAGCCATAGCGCCCGGTCCTGCGGACTGGGCAAGGCCGGGGCATACCGAACCAGCAGTATTTCACCTCCCGCCATCGGCGCATACAACATCGGAAGCATGTCGTAGACCGGTACCACTTGCAAGGGCATGGTCGGCACAGAACTCAGGTTGCCTTTGTGCATGTCGGTGTTGGCAATCAACTTGCCAAACAGCCAGATCAGTTTAATTGTCAGCTAAGGGGTCAAGCAGGAATAAGTTGGGCAAGGCCCTTGTCGTCTGGGCTTGCTGTCAATTCCGCTAGAAATTGAATTCATTTCCAATCAACGTGACGATTCGTTCCCCCATCTGGGTGATCACACTCATTTGCAATGCATATTTCTCATCTGCGGCCCTGACCGGGTTGCGTGTCCACTGTCACATCACGGCACCAACTCCACGGTCACCTCGCGCGAATCGGCGCGGCCCTGCTCGTCTACCGCGCGCAGCGCATAACGACGGGCGGCAGTGGGCAGCCAGTGCAGGCTCTCGCCGGGGCGGGCGCGGCCCAGCAGGGCGTCGTCGGCAAACCAGAACAAGGTCTTTGAATTCGACCCGGCGTCGGCGCGAAGCAAGAGGGGCTCAGGATTTTTCATGCGCAGCTGGTAGCTCACGCCGCGCAGGGGCGAGGTGATGACGGGCGCGCCTTCCGCACTGGCTGCAGCAGTGCCGCAGTCTGGTACAGCCATCACCTTGCGCGCCAGGCCGGCTTTGCGAAACAGCTGCTGCATGTCGCTGCCCCATTGCTCCACCACTTCGCGCCTGGCATGGGGCTGCGGCCCGCACACCGGCTGGCCGCTGCGTTGGTCCACCCACAGGGCGCGGTGCAGGCTACTCGCCTGGATGGGTGACTTGCCCGCGATAAACCAGGTGCTGACCTGCACCGGGCACAGGGCATCGGGCAAGCCACCAGTGGCGGCGCACACCTCGACTTTGCGCAAATCGGGCGGCAGCGACATGGCCAGCTCGCCAGGGTCGAGCCGCTGGGCGCGCAGGGCATCGACCATGCGCAAGAACAGTGGCGCGGCGGCATCGACGCCAATCAACGCCGGATTGCTGCTGCCGTCAAAATTACCCACCCACACCACCAGCACGTGGCGGCCAAAAACACCCGCCGTCCAGGCATCGCGAAAACCCCAGGAGGTGCCGGTTTTCCAGGCCACGGCCGGGCGCGCCGGGCCACCGGTGTCGGGGCGCGGGGTCTGGCGCAGCATCTCCAAGGTGATGTAAGCGGCCTCGGGGCTGAGCAGCTGCAGCGGCGCACCAGGTGCTTCCGCCTGCGTGTAGCTCAGTCGGGCGCTGGCACCGCCATTGGCCAGCGTGGCGTACAACGAAGCCAGCTCTTCCATGGTGACCTCGCCGCCACCCAGCACCAGTGCCAGGCCGTAGTGCTGCTCGCTTTGCAGCCTCCCCACGCCGGACAGCTTCAAAAAATCGTACAAACCCGGCTTGGACAGGCGCGCCGCCAGCGCCACCGCCGGGATGTTGCGGCTGCGGATCAAGGCATCCTGTGCGGCAATCGGGCCGGCAAAGCGGCCATCAAAGTTCTCGGGCGCATAGGGGCCAAAGGCGGTGGGCGCGTCCTTGAGCACGGTGCGCGGGTGCATCAGGCCCTGCTCCAGCGCCAGCGCATAGATGAATGGCTTGAGTGTGGAGCCGGGCGAGCGCTTGGCAAGTGTGCCGTTGACCTGCCCGCTGATGGCCTCGTTGCGGTAATCCGCCGACCCCACCACCGCGCGTACCTGCATGGTGCTGGCATCGAGCAGCAAGGCGCTGGCGTTGGTCAGTCCGATGTCGGCGTGTGATTGCAGATACTGCGCCATGATGCGCTCCAGCGTGCGCTGCATGGGCAGGTTCAAGGTGGAACGAATTTCGCTTTTCCCGTGCTCTTGAGCCATCAGCATGTCGGTGGCGTGGGGTGCCACAAAAGGCAGCGCCGAGCGGCCTTGGGCGCTCAAGGCCAGCGACACATCCGGCGCGTGGCGCGCCAGCTGCGGGTCGCGTCGCACCCACTGCGCCCACAGGCGTTCACGCGCCTGCTGCAATTCGACGTTGCGCCCCTTTGCCGCCACCCGCTTGACCGGGTTTTGCGGAATCACGGCCAGCGTCAGCGCTTCAGGCAGGCTCAAGGTCTGCGCCGCATGGCCAAAATAGATCAGGCTGGCGGCCCCCACGCCCTCTATGTTGCCGCCGTAGGGCGCGGTGTTGAGGTAAGCCTCCAGCAGGTCGGCCTTGCTGTAGCGCAGCTCCAGCCACAGCGCCGCCGCCGACTGCGCCAGTTTGCCGCCCAAGCTGCGGCTGTCAATGCCATACAGGCGGCGCGCCAGTTGCATGGTGAGGGTGGAGCCGCCCTGGCGGCGCTGGCCGTTGGCCATATTCCAGCTGCTGCGCACCAGCGCGGCCGGGTTGACGCCGGGGTGCCAGAAAAAATAGCGGTCTTCATAGGTCAGCACTGCCTCCACCAGTGTGGGCGCGATGCGCGCCAGCGGCACCCACAGCCGGTACTGGCCATCGGGGGCCAGCGTCAGGCGCATCAGTTCGCCGCCTTGCGCGTAAACCGCCCGGGAACTGCCCACCGCCTGCGCCAGAGTGCTATGCGGCCAACATCTGATTGCTATAACAATAATAGCTACCAGCGCAATAAGAACGTGCGCAAACGGGTGTTTTACCCACAATTTCACGATGAAAATTCC
>NZ_JAGPBB010000092.1 GCF_018063565.1 Rhodoferax sp. | reverse complement strand
TGTCGTTGTCCAGGGCGATGAGTTCGCCTAAAGGGCTCAATGATCGCTGCAGTTCCCAGCCGACCTGGCCGCCTTTGCCGAAGAGGAGGATTTTCATGGAGAGGTCCGCTCAGGCGTACTGCTTTTGCACCCAGTCCCGATAGGCCCCGCTTTGCACATGGGCCACCCACTCGGGGTTGTCCAGGTACCACTGCACGGTCTTGCGGATGCCGCTCTCAAACGTTTCAGCCGGTTTCCAGCCGAGTTCGGCTTCAAGCTTGCGCGCATCGATAGCATAGCGGCGGTCATGACCCGGGCGGT
Source organism: Rhodoferax sp. (assembly GCF_018063565.1). Lineage (GTDB taxonomy): Bacteria > Pseudomonadota > Gammaproteobacteria > Burkholderiales > Burkholderiaceae_C > Rhodoferax. Next base: position 12,646 of record NZ_JAGPBB010000092.1, on the reverse strand, counting down.
CGGTGACGTAGGTGATCTGGTCTTTGTAGGGCTTGCCATCGGCTCTGGGGCGCAGCTCGTCGAGCAGGCTGCACACGGTGTGCACGATGTCGATGTTGGCCTTTTCGTTCCAGCCACCGACGTTGTAGGTTTCACCCAGCTTGCCGGCTTGCAGCACCCTGCGGATGGCGCTGCAGTGGTCTTTGACGTACAGCCAGTCGCGGATTTGCTGGCCGTCACCGTACACGGGCAGGTTCTTGCCAGCCAGGGCGTTGACGATCATCAGCGGAATGAGTTTTTCCGGGAAGTGGTAGGGGCCGTAGTTGTTGCTGCAGTTGGTGGTGAGTACCGGCAGGCCGTAGGTGTGGTGCCAGGCGCGCACCAGGTGGTCGCTGGCAGCCTTGCTGGCTGAATACGGGCTGTTGGGTTCGATGTGGTGTTGTTCGGTAAAGGCGGGGGCGTCTTTGGCGAGGCTGCCATAGACCTCGTCGGTGCTCACATGCAGGAAGCGGAAGGCTGCTTTTTCTGGAGCTGCCAGGGCAGACCAGTATTGGCGTACGGCCTCCAGAAGCTCATAAGTGCCGACGATGTTGGTGTGGATGAAGTCACCGGGGCCATGGATGCTGCGGTCGACATGGCTCTCGGCGGCAAAGTTGACGATGGCACGGGGCTGGTGGGTGGCCAGCAGCTGGCTGACCAGGGCGCGATCCCCAATGTCGCCTTGCACCAGGGTGTGGCGCATGTCGCCTTGCAGGCTTTGCAGGGTTTCGGGGTTGCCGGCGTAGGTGAGTTTGTCGAGGTTGATGACGGGCTCGTCGTTCAAGGCCAGCCAGTCGAGGACGAAGTTGGCGCCGATGAAGCCGGCGCCGCCGGTGATGAGGATCATGGTGTTTCCCTTGGGTTGTTCTGGCAATTTGGCTCAAGCCAATTCTATTTGTTCAGACACCTCAAGCCATTGCTCCTCCAGCGTCTGCAACTCTTCATTGACCACTTTCAGGCGTTTGCCCAGGTTGGCAAAGTCTGAGGGCGGCGGCGACTGGCAAAGGTGGGCTTCGAGCTGTGTGCCTTCGGCTTGCAGGGTGGCCATGCGGGCTTCAAGATCAGCCAGTTTGCGTTTGAGTGAGCCGGTGGGTGCGGGCTTTCTTTGCTCCTTGGCCAACTCGGCGGCTGCCTCGGCCTGTGCTTTTCGCTCGGCCTTGGTGGCGGCGCCACTGGCCTCCTTGATGGCCTCGCGCTGGCGACGGGCTTCGTCCAGCAGGTAGCGCTGATAGTCGTCGAGGTCGCCATCAAAGGGCTCAACGCCACCCCGGGTGACCAGCCAGAACTCGTCACACACGCTGCGCAGCAAGGCGCGGTCGTGGCTGACCAGCATCAAGGTACCTTCAAATTCATTGAGTGCCATGGCCAGAGCCTCACGCGTGGCCAGATCAAGGTGGTTGGTCGGCTCATCCATCAGCAGCAGGTTGGGGCGCTGCCAGACCATCATGCACAGCACCAGGCGGGCTTTTTCACCGCCGCTCATGCTGCCGACGGCCTGTTTGACCATGTCGCCACTGAAGTTGAAGTTGCCCAGAAAACTGCGCAAGTCCTGCTCGCGGGTAGCCTGGCCGCCGATCTTGCCGGCGGCTGTCATGTCTTTGACCAGGCGGATCATGTGCTCTAACGGTGTGTCGCTGGGACGCAACACATCGAGCTCCTGCTGGGCAAAGTAGCCAATGTTGAGGCCCTTGCCCTCGGTGATTTCGCCACCGATGGCATGCAGGTCGCGTGCGATGGTTTTCACCAGTGTCGATTTGCCCTGGCCGTTGGCGCCCAAAATGCCGATGCGCTGGCCAGCCAGCACCGACTTGCTGACCTTGTTGACGATGATGGTGGGTGGTGTGCCCTCGGGCGCGCCTTCTGGCGGCGGGTATCCAAAGCTGACGCCGGTCATGGAGAGCATCGGGTTGGGCAGATTGGCGGGCTCTTTGAACTCGAAGGTAAAGTCAGCCTCGGACAGCAGCGGCGCGATTCTCTCCATGCGATCGAGTGCCTTGACCCGGCTTTGCGCCTGTTTGGCCTTGCTGGCCTTGGCCTTGAAGCGGTCGATGAATTTCTTGAGGTGGGCGATCTTGTCCTGCTGCTTGGCAAATGCCGCTTGTTGCAACTCCATCTTTTCGGCGCGCATGTCTTCAAACTTGCTGTAGTTCCCGCCGTAACGCACCAGTTTGGCTGCGTCGATGTGCAGGGTGACGTCGGTCACGGCGTCGAGAAACTCGCGGTCGTGGCTGATGACGATCAGGGTACCTTCGTACTTTTTCAGCCAGGCCTCCAGCCAGACCAGGGCGTCCAGATCGAGGTGGTTGGTCGGCTCGTCAAGCAGCAGCAGGTCTGACGGGCACATGAGGGCGCGCGCCAGTTGCAGCCGCATGCGCCAGCCGCCGGAGAAGCTGTTGACCGGGTTGGTGAGTTCAGTGGTTTTGAAGCCCAGGCCGAGGATCAGCGCCTGCGCGCGCGCGGGGGCGTCATGCGCGCCGGCATCTTGCAGCGCCATGTAGGCGTGGGCCATGCGGTCGTAGTCGTCTGTGGCCTCGGCGGCGGTGACCTCCTGCTGCGCGGCGAGCAGGGTGGTGTCGCCGTCGACCACAAAGTCGGTGGCGCTTTGCCCGGTTTCGGGCATGTCCTGCGCCACCTGGCCCATGCGCCATTGGGTGGGGATGCTGTATTCGCCGAGGTCTTCGTGCAGGCTGCCGTTGAAGAGGGCAAACAGGCTGGACTTGCCCGCACCGTTGCGACCCACCAGACCAACCTTCTCACCAGGGTTGAGGGTGACCGAGGCGCCGTCCAGCAGAACTTTGGTGCTGCGGCGCAGCGTGACGTTTTTTAGGGTAATCAAAAGAAGATTTCAGGGTTGTGCCGTGAGTCGGTCTGAGGGGCCGACTGGCGCGACGCAGTGGCGCCGGGTGGCCGATTTTAAGCGGTGCCGACGCGGGTGCAGAATGGGGCGCGCAGCAGGCTCTCGCGGGTGACCAGCAGCACCTGGTCTTCGCCGGCGCTGGTTTCCAGCCAGACCACCTCCAGCGCGGGAAAGGCAGCCTCGAAATGGACGCGTTCATGGCCAACTTCGAGCACCAGCAGTGCGCCTGGGGTCATTTGTGCGGGGGCATCGAGCAGCAGCTGACGAATGAAATCCATGCCGTCGACGCCACCGGCACGGTTGCCGTCCAGGGCAATGGCGGGCTCGGCCTGAAACTCCGGGGGAAGGCTGGCCATGCTTTGGGCGTTGACGTAGGGCGGGTTGCACAGAATCAGGTCGTAGTGGCTGCCGGTTTTGGGAATACCGTCGCACTGGCGCAAGTGGATGCGGTCGTGCAGGCCATGGCGGTCGATGTTGATGCGCGCCACTTCGAGTGCCTGCGGTGAGATGTCGGCCGCCTGCACCTTGACATCCGGATAGACCACAGCGGCAATGATGGCCAGGCTGCCGTTGCCGGTGCAAAGGTCGAGCACGCGCTCGGTGCTGTCGCTGAGCCAGTAGTCGAGGTTTTCACCCATCAGGATTTCGGCAATCAGGGAGCGTGGAACGATCACGCGCTCGTCGACATAGAACGACAGGCCCTGTAGCCAAGCCTCGTGGGTCAGGTAGGCGGCGGGTTTGCGGCTGCTGATTCTGCTCTCAATCAGTAGAGCGACAGCGTCAATTTCTGATTGCGCTAGCGGCCTGTTTTGTTCAGAGGATGGGTTCGACAGGTCGGTGTCGAGGGGCAGACCGAGCTGCCACAGCACCAGCCAGGCAGCCTCGTCATACGCGTTCGTGGTGCCGTGGCCAAACACGACGCCGGCCAGGTCGAGCTGGCACGCGACCGCGCTGATGCATTGCAGCAGCGTGGTGGTGGCGGAGGGCGCGCCGGTTGACGGTTTGGGGTGCCGCTGGGTCACGTCAATGTCCTATATCCAGCGTGATGTCGGTGAACGTGGGTTCGTCATCGTGTTCCCGCTGGGCCAACAGGAGGGAGGAGTCGGTGTGGCTGGTGAAGTCATTTTGCAGACGCCACATCAGGTTGGTGGGCGAGTCGGAGTTGATCAGACCCTCTTTGCGCTCCACAATGCCGTCGGTGATGAGGCGGGCAATGTCCTGCTCAAAGGTCTGGCTGCCTTCGGCGATGGACTTTTCCATGGCCTCCACAATGCCCGAGAAGTTGCCTTTTTCGATCATTTCGGCGACCAGCTTGGTGTTGAGCATGATCTCCACCGCTGGCGTGCGGGTTTCGGCGATGGTGCGCAGTAGCCGCTGCGAGACGATCGCTTTGAGCGTGGCAGCCAGATCGCCCAGCATGGTTTGGCGCACTTCGACCGGGTAGAAACTCAGGATGCGGTTGAGCGCCTGGTAGCTGTTGTTGGCGTGCATGGTGGCCAGGCACAAGTGCCCGGTCTGCGCGTAGGCGATGGCAGCGGTCATGGTTTCGCGGTCGCGAACTTCACCAATCATGATCACGTCGGGGGCCTGGCGCAGGGCGTTTTTGAGGGCAATCTGCGCGGATTGGGTGTCGGTGCCGACCTCGCGCTGGTTGACCACGGCGCGTTTGTTTTTGAACAGGAATTCGATCGGGTCTTCGATGGTCAGGATGTGACCCGACATGCAGGTGTTGCGGTGATCGATCATGGATGCCAAGGTGGTGCTCTTGCCGGCGCCGGTGGCACCCACCATCAGGATCAGCCCGCGTTTTTGCAGCATCAAGTCGGCCAGTGTCACCGGCAGCGACAGCGAAGCCAGGGGCGGCACCTCGTTGGCAATGAAGCGGATCACGGCGGCGAACGAGCCGCGCTGGCGCATGCCACTGATACGAAAACGTCCGACCCCGGACATGGACCAGCCAAGGTTGAGCTCGTTGAGGTCCTGCAGCTCTTCGATGCGGTTGGGTGGCAGGATTTCGCTGAGCAGATTGAGCGGTGCCTCGGGCGGCAGAATCTGGCTGTTGATCGGCACACACAGCCCGTTGATGCGGATCAGGGCTGGCGAGTGCGCCGACAGATAGACGTCGGACGCCCGCTTCTCGGCCATCAGCCGGAGAATGCGTTTCATGGTGCCCTGTTGTACGGTGTCAGCGGTTGCCATGGTGAGCTCCTCGGTTGGGATGGAAGTGCATCGTCATCTCGCGGGCAGGTGCAGGGCTGGCGCCGGTCCGTCTAGTCGCGCAGCAGGTCGTTGAGGCTGGTCTTGGCACGGGTCTGCGCGTCAACGCGCTTGACGATGATGGCGGCATACAGGCTGTAGCGGCCACCCTCTTTGGGCAAGGTGCCCGAGATGACCACCGAACCGGCGGGCACCCGGCCGTAGCTGATGGTGTCGCTGGCGCGATCGTAAATGGGGGTGCTCTGGCCAATGTAGACGCCCATAGAGATGACCGAGTTTTCTTCCACAATGACGCCTTCCACCACCTCGGAGCGGGCACCGATGAAGCAGTTGTCTTCAATGATGGTCGGCCCGGCCTGCATCGGCTCGAGCACACCGCCGATGCCGACGCCGCCGCTGAGGTGGACGTTCTTGCCAATCTGTGCGCATGAACCCACGGTGGCCCAGGTGTCGACCATGCTGCCTTCGTCCACATAGGCCCCAATGTTGACGTAAGAGGGCATCAGGATCACCCCTTTGGCCAGGAAGCTGCCACGGCGCGCCACGGCCGGTGGCACCACCCGCACACCGGTGGCTTTCATGCCGGCCTCGTCCATTTGCGAGAACTTGGTGGGTACCTTGTCGTAAAAACCCAGATCGCCGGCGCGCATGATTTCGTTGTCTTTGAGCCTGAAGCTGAGCAGCACGGCTTTTTTGATCCACTGGTGGGTGGTCCATTGACCCACTGACTCGCGGGTTGCGACCCGCAGGTGGCCGGTGTTGAGCTGGTGGATGACGTGATCGACCGCGTCTGTCACCTCTTTGGGGGCATTGGTGCTGGACAAATTGGCGCGGTCGTCCCACGCGGCATCAAGGATGGTTTGCAGTTGCTGGGTCATAGTGAAAGGCGCAGTCGAAGGTAGGACGTTGGAAAAAATCAGCCGGGCTGGTAGCTGCGGGCAAAGTCGCGGATGCGTCGGGCGGCCTCAACACACTCGGCAGTCTCGGCCACCAGAGCCATGCGGATGCGCCCACGGCCGGGGTTGTGGCCATCGACTTCGCGCGCCAGATAGGAGCCAGGCAGCACGGTGACATTGTAGGCAGCATAAAGGGCGCGGGTGAAGGCGGTATCGTCGCCAGGCACCTCTGCCCAGAGGTAAAACCCGGCATCGGGCAACGCAACGCCCAGCACATCGGCCAGCAGCGGCATGACCTGGGCAAACTTGTCCTGATACAGCGCCCGGCTCTGCATGACATGGGTTTCGTCGCTCCAGGCGGCCAGGCTTGCGACCTGCACGGCCGGGCTCATGGCACTGCCGTGGTAGGTGCGGTAGAGCAGAAACTGCTGGATGATGCTGGCATCGCCCGCCACAAACCCACTGCGCATGCCCGGCACGCTGCTGCGTTTGGACAGGCTGGTGAGTGCCATCAGGTTTTTGAAGTCGTGTCGCCCGAGCAGGGCTGCAGCCTGCAGGCCGCCCAGTGGGGGCTGATCGCCGAAGTAGATCTCGCTGTAGCATTCGTCCGAGGCAATGACGAAGCCATGCTGGTCGCTCAGCGCAAACAGCTTTTGCCACTCGGACAGGGGCATGACGGCACCCGTCGGGTTGCCGGGTGAGCAGACAAAGAGTAGTTGGGTACGCGACCACACCGAAGTCGGTACATCGTCCCAGGCTGGTGCGAAATTGCGCGTGGGGTCACAGGCAACAAAGTACGGCTCGGCCCCGGCCAGCAGGGCTGAACCTTCATAAATCTGGTAGAACGGGTTGGGGCTGACAACCAGCGGCTTCTGGCCGTGCCGTCCGGTCGAGCGGTCGACCACGGTTTGCGTCAGCGAGAACAGCGCTTCGCGAGAACCCAGGATGGGCAGCGTCTGTGTCAGCGGGTTGACCTGCAATTGGTAGCGACGCGCCAGCCAGTCGGCAAAAGCCTGCCGCAGGCCGGGCTCGCCGGCCGTGGCTGGGTAGGCGCTGAGCCCGCTGGGGGTGCGGGTGATGGCATCGGTCATGGCGCGCTGGATCAGGGTTGGCGTGGCATGGCGGGGCTCACCGAGACCCAGGCTGACGGGTGTATAGGCTGGGTTGGCGGTGACGGTTGCCAATAGCTCGCGCAGGCGTTCGAACGGGTAGGCTTGCAGGGATGAGAGCAGGGGATTCATGGCAGGTGATTATCACGGAGCTTGCAATCGGTAGCAGTGAATCTGTTGACACTCATTTCCCATGGCCGCAGCTCAGAGATACACTGCGCCCATGAATCCAGGCTGCACCCTGTTGCGTTGGCCAGCGCAAAGAATGGTTCTGTTTTTACCAGTCGAACCTCAAAAGGAATACTTTCGCGTGATATGGAACTGATCGAAATATCGACCCACCAGTTCTTTTTGGGAATGTCCCTGGATTACACCTTGCGGGATACCGATGGCACTTTGCTGTTGACCAAGGGCAAGAGGATCGAAACGTCGCAACAGCTCGATGCCATCAAGAGTCGCCGCCGTATCTGTGTCGAGATTGACCAGACCGACGAGGGTGTGCGCGCGATGATTCACAGTTTGCGTTCGCTTGACCAAGCTGGCGCGCCGATCAAGGATTTTGAGAAGTTTCTCAACATCAGGAAGGCGGCCTCGACCGAGGAAAAACCGGCTGGAACCCTGGTGCAGCAGTGGGGGGACCTGGAGTCCAAGCTGGGTGGTGTGCTGGCCAGTGTGAAGACGGCGAATGACTTTGCGCAGCGCATTGAGCAGCTGGAGCGCCGCATCGCGACGTTGCTGCAGCAGGACGCCAATGGCTCACAGTTTTACTTGTTCAACCGCTCGGTGACGCATTTTGGTGGCTACAGCGCGCTGCATTCGCTGTTGTGCGCGGCGTTGGCGGGCTCGCTGGCACCGATATTTGCGCTGTCTGAGGCGCAGCAACGCAGTCTGGTTTGTGCCACGTTGACGATGAATGTGGCGATGACTTATTTGCAGGATCAACTGGCCCTGCAAAAAAATGCGCCCAGCCCGCAGCAACGCAGCGTGATTGACGGCCACGCTGCGGCGGGCAAGCAGCAGTTGGAGGAGGCGGGCGTGACGGACACGTCATGGCTGACCATGGTGGCCATGCACCACGCCAATCTGGGTGATACCGACAATTTTTCGCAATGGCCGATGCTCAAACGCATGACCAAGATCTTGCAGACGGTGGATCGCTACACAGCGGCCATGAGCCCGCGCAAATCGCGTTCGGGCCGAACGGCGCGCGATTCTGTGCGCACCGTGGTGGTCCGCGAGGGGGCCGAAAAACACGATGAGGTGGGCACCGCTCTGGTGAAGGTGCTGGGGCTAAGCCCACCGGGTACTTTTGTCAAGCTGGTCAATGGCGAGACGGCGGTGGTGATGCGCCGGGGTGTGAAACCGGCCGAACCGATGGTGGCTTGTGTGCTCAACCGCAACGACGAACCCGTGGCGGAGCCCAGGCTGCGGGACTCCTCACGCCCGGAATTTGCCATTGTGGCGACGCTGGCGGGCACGGCCGTGCGCGTCAACCTCAATACCGACCTGATGATCCGATTGATCCCCCGGTAGCGGGAACGATGGGAACGCCAGGCGCGGCGGTTTTTGTCAGAGGCATCAGGTTGACGTTACCGGCACACCTTTGAACTCGCCGCTGGCGATACGTTTTTGCCACTCGGCAGGGCCTGTGATGTGGGCACTGGTGCCACCGGCGTCCACCGCCACCGTGACCGGCATGTCGACCACATCGAACTCGTAAATGGCTTCCATGCCCAGGTCGGCAAAGCCCAGCACCCTGGCAGTCTTGATGGCTTTGGAGACCAGGTAGGCGGCACCGCCCACGGCCATCAGGTAGGCACTCTGGTGTTTTTTGATGGCTTCGATGGCGACCGGGCCGCGTTCGGACTTGCCAATCATGGCGATCAATCCCGTCTGTGCCAGCATCATCTCGGTAAAGCCGTCCATGCGTGTGGCGGTGGTGGGGCCGGCTGGGCCGACCGCCTCGTCGCCCACGGGGTCGACCGGGCCGACGTAATAAATGACGCGGTTGGTGAAGTCGACGGGCAGCGTCTCGCCCTTGGCCAGCATGTCTTTGATGCGCTTGTGGGCGGCGTCGCGGCCGGTGAGCATTTTGCCGTTGAGGAGCAGCGTGTCGCCGGGTTTCCAGCTGGCCACCTCGGCTTTGGTGAGGGTGTTGAGGTCGACCTTTTTGCTTTTGACATAGTCAGGCTTCCAGGCGACGTCGGGCCAGGTGTCGAGCGAAGGGGGTGTGAGGTAGACCGGGCCGCTGCCGTTCATCACAAAATGCGCGTGGCGAGTGGCAGCGCAGTTGGGAATCATGGCAATGGGTTTGCTGGCCGCATGGGTGGGGTACATCTTGATCTTGATGTCGAGCACGGTGGTCAGGCCGCCCAGGCCTTGGGCGCCAATGCCCAGGGCGTTGACCCTGTTGTAGAGTTCGAGGCGCAATTGCTCAACCTTGTCGAGCGCCGCGCCGCTGGCGGCCTTGGCCTGCAGCGCGTACATGTCGAGGTCGTCCATCAGGCTTTCTTTGGCCATGAGCACGGCTTTTTCGGCGGTGCCGCCAATGCCGATGCCCAGCATGCCCGGCGGGCACCAGCCGGCGCCCATGGTGGGCACAGTTTTGAGCACCCAGTCGACCACACTGTCACCCGGGTTGAGCATGTACATCTTGCTCTTGTTTTCACTGCCACCCCCTTTGGCGGCGACGGTGACTTCGACCGTGTTGCCGGGCACGATTTCGGTGTTGATGACGGCGGGGGTGTTGTCTTTGGTGTTTTTGCGCAAAAACTCGGGGTCGGCGACGACGCTGGCGCGCAGGGTGTTGCCGGGGAAATTGTAGGCGCGGCGCACGCCCTCGTTGATGGCGTCGTCCAGGCTGCCGGTAAAGCCGTCCCAGCGCACATCCATGCCGACTTTGAGAAACACGTTGACGATGCCGGTGTCCTGGCAGATGGGGCGGTGGCCCTGTGCCGACATTTTGCTGTTGGTCAGGATCTGCGCAATGGCGTCTTTTGCGGCCGGGCTTTGCTCGCGGTCGTAGGCGCGTGCCAGGTGGGCAATGTAGTCGGCGGGGTGGTAGTAGCTGATGAATTGCAGGGCGGCAGAGATGGATTCGATCAGGTCATCCTGCCGGATGGAGGTGGGCGTGCTCATGGGGTTTACCTCATTTGAAATGACGCGGGCTGAATGTCCCGCTAATATGCAAGTTTAACCAAGCACCCCCAACGTCAGACTGACGGTCTGGCGCGTTCGCCATGATCAAGTTTTTCTTGCGTAACCTGACACCGTTTATCAACGCCCAGACCTTGGGCGGGGTTTTGCTGGCGCTATCGGCTTTGATTGCGCTGGTGCTGAGCAATTCTGGCTGGAGCGACTTTTACCTGAAGTTGCTGGAATTCCCGGTGGAGTTGCGCCTGGGGCACGACTGGCTGGTTCTGGCCAAGCCGATGATCGTCTGGGTCAATGACCTGTGGATGGCGGTGTTCTTTTTTCTGGTGGGCCTGGAGATCAAACGTGAGTTGCTCGAAGGTGAACTGGCGTCGGTGCGGCAGGCCCTTTTGCCCGCTGGAGCGGCGCTGGGTGGCATGGTGGTGCCGGCACTGATCTACGCTGCCATCAATGGACATGATCCGGTGGCATTGCGTGGCTGGGGCATTCCGATGGCGACGGACATTGCGTTTGCGCTGGGCATTCTGGTCCTGCTGGGCAGTCGGGTGCCAGCGTCGCTGAAGATTTTCCTGACGGCAGTGGCCATCATTGATGACCTGGGGGCGATTCTGGTGATTGCGTTTTTTTACACGGCGGATCTGTCGCTCACGATGTTGCTGGCGGCCGGTGGCGGTGTGCTGGTGCTGCTGGCGCTGAACCGTGCCCGGGTCAACGCCATTGGCCCTTACGTGATTGTGGGTCTGCTCATCTGGGTGTGTGTGCTCAAGTCAGGTATTCATGCGACGCTGGCGGGTGTGATCACGGCGCTGGCGGTGCCACTGTCTGACGGACGGGGCGGCTCGCCTGCCGGTCGGGCCGAGCACGCGTTGCACCCCTGGGTGGCGTACGGGATCCTGCCGGTGTTTGCCTTTGCCAATGCCGGGGTGTCGTTGCAGGGTGTAGCGTGGGCGACTTTGCTGCAGACGGTGCCCTTGGGCATTGCGGCGGGGCTGGTGTTTGGCAAGGCGCTGGGTGTGTTTGGCGCTTCCTGGCTGCTGATGCGGTTTGGTGGTGCCAGACTGCCCGAGCACAGCAGCATCATGCAGTTTTTTGGCGTCTGTGTGTTGTGCGGTGTGGGGTTTACCATGAGCCTGTTCATTGGCTCACTGGCGTTTGAAGGTGCCGATGCGGTCTACGGCACGCAGGTCAAGCTTGGGGTGCTGCTGGGTTCTCTGGTCAGCGCAGTGCTGGCGGTGTTGCTGCTGGTCAGTCAATCGACCCGTCAGGTGCTGAAGGAGCGGTGAATCAGTGTGCGCCTGCCTTGGGTTGGGTCATCAGCTTGTCGGTATAGGCAATCGCGATGGCAGACAGTAAAAAAGTGATGTGGATGGCGGTCTGGGCAATCAGCACCTTGGGCTCGTAATTGGCGGCGTTGATAAAGGTTTTGAGAAGGTGAATGGAACTGATGCCAATGATGGCAGTGCCGAGCTTGACTTTGAGTACCGAGGCGTTCACGTGGCTCAGCCACTCGGGCTGATCACGGTGGCCTTCGAGGTCCATGCGGCTGACAAAGGTCTCATAACCACCCACAATCACCATGATCAACAGATTGGAGATCATCACGACATCGATCAGCGCCAGCACCACCAGCATGATGATGGTCTCGTTGAGCGAGGTTACAGCGACATCCGACTTGTATCCGATGCTGGTGACCAAGGCTTGAAGCGCAGTCTGGTTGCCAAAGGCGGCCTCCAGCAGGTGGAGCAGCTCGACCCAGAAATGGAAGACATAAACACCCTGCGCCGCAATCAGCCCGACATACAGGGGCAACTGCAACCAACGACTGGCAAAAATAAAACGGGGAATCGGTCGAAGCCCAGCGGTGGCGGGCGTTTGAGTGGAAGGCTTGGCGGTGGACATTGGTATTTCGCTGGGTTGAGCAGCGCGCATTTTACTGGGCTAGCATGTCAAGCTCGTGTCAGTCAGTGGCATGTAAGTGCCAGACCAGACATTATTGGGTGAACTTCGTTTAACAAAGAGGAGATTGATCTGTGAGCACCCCTTCGTCCGCTATTGAGTCTGTGTTGGTTGAGAACCGTGTTTTTCCGCCGAGTGACGCCACCGTCAAGGCGGCGCGCATTTCCGGTATGGACAGCTATTACGCCCTGTGCGCTGAAGCTGAAAAAGATTTTGAAGGGTTTTGGGCCCGCCTTGCCCGCGAGAACGTGGTCTGGAGCAAGCCCTTTACCAAGACGCTAGATGAGTCGAATGTGCCGTTTTACAAGTGGTTTGAAGACGGTGAGCTCAATGCCTCGTACAACTGCCTGGATAAACACATGGGCACCGCCAACGAGAACAAGGTGGCGGTCATTTTCGAAGCCGACGACGGTGCCGTGACCAAGACCACTTACAAGGAG
>NZ_JAGPBB010000091.1 GCF_018063565.1 Rhodoferax sp. | reverse complement strand
TCCCATGGTTGCCTTGAATACAGACAGCAAAGCCCAATTCAGTCTTGTGCCTGGCCTGGACGGCGGAAGTCCTGGGCGACCCAGTCGCGCGCGCTGGCTTGGCTGAGTTTGAAGCTGGCCGCCACGCGTACCTGTGCACGTGGCTCGCCTTGCATATCGGTGGCGGTCAACACGGCATAGGGCGCGTCATCGTCCGGGGTAATGTCCAGGTTGATCAGTAGCGCTTCGGCGCCGACACCGACCCGCAGGGCTTTGTGCAACTGGGCGTGCAACTGCTGTTCATGGCGGCGAACCACCTCTGAGGCGGTTTTGACCCAGGTGTAAAACGCTGGCGCGTCCAGCGGCTTGGGGTTCTTCTTGTCGCGCCCCATGGTCCAGGGGGCGATCAGCGCCGGTTCGGACTGGCCATCGCGACGCATCTCCACCGCCCAGCCATCGTCGTCCTCGTTTTTAACCACTCGGGCAGTCCAGCCATCGCCCTGCCAAAGCCGGGCCTCTTGAATGGGGTGGGTGTCGGGCGCTGGGGGCAGTTGGGTCTGGGGCATAGGGGGCCATCTTATAACTAAAAATAATAGCGCCCGGTAACCTCCACACGTGCGCTGGAGGACTTCTCGCCGTACTCTGTCTGTGCCGGTCCATTCAGCCAACTCACACGCGCACGCAGTTCCCAGTTTGAAAATCCGGTGTAACTGACTTCAGGCGTGAACTGGACGCTGTGGTCATTCAGGTTGACCATGGCCGTTACCGATGCGGCGCCATAGACCCAGTCGAACGGCTCACTCACGCTGGCTTTCACATACAGATAGTCGCGTGCCGGATTGGGGCGACCGTACCCTGCCTGGGCCACGCTGCGCGCCTTGTTGAGCAGAGCAGTCGAAGCACCAGGAGCCAGTGCGGTGTCCAGGAACTGGTAATACGAGTTCATTTCGGAGCGGTCGTAACCAGCACCGTTGCGGTAGTACTCGGCGATCCAAGTCACCTCACCCGGTGTGAGGTAGCGAAGGCCCAGTAAAAACGAATCCACATCCGCCTGTTGGCTGCGGGTGTCACCGGCGGCACTGACGGTGGTGCGGGCGGCACCCAACGTGCGCGCCCATTCGCCATGGATTTCCAGGGCGGTGCTCAGGTTGCGGGAAAAGTCCACGCCCAAACTCGCGGGCCGTGCGCCCTTGGCGCGCCACATCAGGTCAATATCGGTGTCCCAGGCCAGCAGATACAACTTGGCAGCAGGATTGAGGTCGTGCGTTTGGCCAAAATCGCTGTTCATCGTGCCATCAGTGGGCAGCAGGATCCCGGTGAAACTCACGGCGCTGATGGGACCAGTCAAGCTTTGGGTCCATTCCCCGCTTGCCATGACAAAGCCTTCACGTGAGGCGGTCGGGTCATTGGCATCTTTGGGACGTTCGACCATGGCGACCGGGCTCCAGGCGTAACCCTTGCCCCAGCGCTGCACGCGTTTACCCACATCGAAACTCAGAGCTGGACTGACGCGCCAGTGCAGCCCGCCTTCCATTGCCGCCATGGGTTTGCTGGTTCTGACCAAGGCATCGTTCGCCCAGCTACCTTGCGTGCGGGCATCGAGTACCAAGTCGCCCAGGTTGAACTTGCCCATCAGTTCAAGCGTGGTCGTGCTGCGCAGCAGATCAGATCGGGGCTGCGCACCAGGGTAGGCGAGTTTGAATCCCGAACGCGCTTCACGCAGTTGCAGCAACTCTTCCTTCTGCTCCAAGGAGCCAGTCAATTCAAACGGTTTCTTCTCGAACTCCGAGGCGTCAAAACTGAATTCCTCGACACTCGCGGCAGGGCTGGCGGTGGATGCCAGCACGACTGCGGCCAGACCGCAGAGCGTCAGAAAACCCCCATACCGGCGGCGATGGGCCGGCATCACTTGCGCAGCTCCTCCAGGCGCGCCATATTGCCCTGGGTGAACACCTCGTCGGCAAAGTCACGTTTTTTCAGGCCCGAGTACAGCATCACCGATTTGTAATCCTTGTACAACGGGCTGTCGGTCTCGATGGTGGCCGGGCGCTTGATGCCACCGCCAAAGTCTTTGATGTCTTTGAAATGCAGGGTTTTGAGCAGCATGCCGCTGGATGCGTAGGCTTCAATGTCAACGGGCAAGATCAGCTTCTTGTCCACCGTCATCTTCAGCTTGTCATAGGCCACCTCGCCTGTTTTGGCCTTGAGGAGCAGGGTATAGAGCTTGTCAGACTCTTCAACGGAAGCCACGTCGTACTCCACCGCGTAGTCCAACCGCATGATGTCAGCGTTGTTGAACACGCCTCCGGTGACCGACTGAAGGCTGGTGATGCGCATTGGTTTGCCCACGCTGGGCAGGTACATCCACATGTTGTCGCCCTGGCGCAGGGTGCTGCGGCCCTTGTCGCTGGCAGGTTGCAGGAACAGGCTGGCCGTCTGGTCCTTGCCTTTCTTGACCGAATACAACACAAACTCTTTTTTGTTGCCATTGGGTTCGATGTTGATGAGCTTGCGGTAACTCTCATACGACTCGGGCTCCAGGTTGCGGTCGAGTTTTTTGAGAATCGCCACGCCATCGACCGCAGAGAAGGCAAAAGCCGGTATCAGCAGAGCCAGAGCAGCTAGATTTTTGAAAACAAACATGGAGTTCTCCAGAACAGATCGACTTACACGTGACGCAGCGCCTGGATCGGGTCCATGCGGGCGGCACGCCAGGCCGGCTGCAAACTGGCCAACCCCGACACCAGAACTGCCAGCCCCAGCACGCCCAGAACTTCGCCCGCGGCCAGTGTGGGGTGCAGGGTAATCTGTTCACGGCCAAAGTTGAACACCACTGGCCAGACGTTGAGTGCTGCCACCACCGCATAGCTCAGCGCCACGCCCGCTGCCGCACCCGCCAGCCCCAGCAGCAAACCTTCGCTCAAAAAGATCGCCATCAGCTTGCGCGGCTGGGTGCCAATGGCTGCCAGCGTGCCAATTTCGCGAATGCGCTCATAAACTGCCATCAGCATCACGTTCATCACGCTCACCAGAACAATGGCCACCAGCATGACGCGGATAAAGAAGGTCATCATGTCGATCATCTTCACAATGTTGGCAAACGGCGACAGTTCCGCCCAGGTGTGCAATTCGGTGGCGGGCTTGTCTTCCTTGTTGCGGATGGTGTCAAGCGCAGCTGTCAGGCGTTTCTGCGTGGCCGATAGGGCATCGATATTTTTCAGCCGCACCGCCACCTCCATCACCTCTTCTTTGTCCATGCGCAGCAGGTCCCGCGCATCCTTGATGTCAATGTAGCCGTCACGTCCGCCTGGGCCGGTAATGCCCTCCAGAATGCCACCCACAATGAAGGTCTTGCCGTTGACAGACCCGGACGCATTGGTGGCCACCAGCACCACCGAGTCACCCAGCTTGACTTTCATGCCTTTGGCCAGCAGGGCCGGCACCAGCACCTTGCCAGGCTCGACCAGAGGGCCGTCTTTATTGCCTTCGCTGATGCGCTGACGCAAAGCGGGCACGGCGGCATCTTCAGCGGCAGCGTCCACGCCGTTCAAGCGGATGCTGCTGTTCTCGGTAAAGTTGCTGAACATGGCACCCAGCTTGACACGCTTGGAATACGCTGCCACCGCCGGGTCGGCCTTGAGAGCATCTTCGATCAGACCCACGGCTCGCGGTTGCAGGCTCATGGTCAGCGGCAGATTGTCCATCGACGCGGTGTACCCCTTGCGGTGCACTTGCAGGTGGCCGAGCATGCTGTCGGTAATCGAGCCGACCATGGTCTGTTTGAACGATCCCGCCGCTGCCACAAACAGCAGCAGGGCTACAACGCCGAGCATGATCAGCAGCGCGGTCAACAGGGTGCGGCGCTGGTAGCGCAACAGGTTGCGCATGGCGAGTTTCAGGGTTGAACTCATGCTGGCACTCCTTGCACAAGGCGCCCGTCTTCGAGGGTGAAGGTCAGCTCGGCCTCGCGCATGATTTTGGGGTCGTGGGTCGAGAAAATGAAACTGGTGCCAAAGTCGGTACGCATGGCTTTCATCAGGTTGAGCACTTTGTAGGCCGTGTCATGGTCCAGGTTGGCGGTGGGCTCGTCGGCCAGTACCAGCTTGGGTTCACCCACCAGCGCGCGGGCCACGGCCACACGCTGCTTTTGTCCGCCAGAGAGTTGGTCAGGTCGTTTGTGCGCCTGCTCGCTCATGCCAACTGCGGCGAGCATTTTTTCGACCCGGTCGCGGCGCTTGGCCTCGCTCCAGCCGCGCACCATCAACAACGGGTACTCGATGTTTTCGTAGGCGCTGAGGACCGGCACCAGATTGAAATCCTGAAACACAAAGCCCAGATGTTCACCCCGAAAGGTGGCCGCTGCACTGCGCGACAGGGTGCTGACATCGGTGCCATGCACCTGAAGCTTGCCACTGCTGGGGTGGTCCAGGCATCCGATCAGATTGAGCAAGGTCGATTTGCCGCTGCCCGAGGGGCCGACAAAGGCGGCAAACGCGCCTTCATCGATCTCAAAGTTCAGACCTTTCAGGGCCGACACGTCCTGATCACCCATGCGGTAGCTCTTGGTGATGTTGCTGGCTTTTATCAGTGGCATGGGGATCTCCGTGCGTAAAGGGGTGACTCAGAAAGTCGTTAGGGTGGCATCAGCCGGTGATCAGGCCGCGTGCCTTGCGCATGTCGCAGCCGCGCGACTGAGGCGCGGGTAAAGTGATGCCTTTTTCTGTGGCACGCACCTGCATGGCAGCGTGTTGCTCGGCCTGCACGGCTTTGCATTCGTCATAGGTCTTCACGCTGGCCATCCGTGTTTGGTTGGCGGCTCGTTCCTCGGCGGTCATCAAGGCGGCACCGGGGCCCTGCATTCTTTGCATTCCCTGCCCGGCGCGAGCGCCAGGGCCAAAGCCATTCACACCAGCGGTCGCCTGTTGGGCACGCCAGCCCGGCCCCATACCGGCACCTGGGCCAGCTTGGGCCAGCACGGTGGCTGACAAGGCGGCCGTCAATGCGGTACCGAGTGCCAATGATTTGAAAAATGTTGCGCTTGTCATGTTGTTCTCCAGTGGTTGCGAAGGTGGGGCGCTGCCTGTGCCGTGTCCCTGGGGTGTATTGAAGCGCGCTTGTGTTTCGCCCAGATTGCTGTAATTCGGCTTTTTGCATCGCTGTGTTGCACTAAAGCCTGGCGTTACAGTGCGTTACAAAACTCGTCAATTTTTGTTGTCTCACGCAGGCTGGGGGTCACGGTGGTGGGACGAGCGGGTGCTGCGCAGCAGTCAGACAGGGCGGCCCCTCATGCTGGAGTACCAGAAGTCGAGGCCACCCTGTCTGGCTGCTACGCCGATGGTCTTGAGACTGCGGAACGTGGCAGTTTGAATACCACGAGTTGCACGTCAACGGGCGTTCAACCGAGGGTGCATAGCCGGATCATGCTGATCGCGTGGAATTGATATGCCAAATTGGCCGGTAGCCCATGTTCCATGAGTGCTTGTTGCAATCAAATCAGTAGCTAAGGCGCTTTGTTTCCTGAATGGTGGTTGACAGACTTCTTGGGACATTCAGCGGCCAACCAGCGAGCCGAAAGACCAGAGTCAAACCGGCTGTTCAGGGTTGCACCTGAAGGTCGGCAGTTTGTCATTGCGCATTGAAATACGCATGAACCAGATGCGTCATGCTCGACGATGATACGTCGCCCAAGACCTGTTGACCCAGGGCCTGAAAACGCTGGCATCCGGAGAGTTTTCGCCTGCCTTCGAGCAAATCCGCAACATCTGTTTGCAAATGACTCAAATCCCGCAACCAGACGGCAAGTCCGTGGTGCTCCAGCCGTGCCGCATGGTCAAACTGGTCATAGTCGATGGGGTAGACCACCGCCGGTTTGCCCAGCAACAGGCAGTAATACAGAATGCCCGCGCCACCGTGGTGCACCACCAGGTCGTAATGGGCCAGGTGTTTTTCATAGTCTACATACGACAGGCGGACGAAGTTGCCTTGTGACAGGGTGCGGGTTTGACCTTCATCGCCATCGGTGAAATGAAAAACAACTTCCGGCATGGCCTGGGCAGCATCGCGTGTGGCACCAGCCAGCGCATCCTTGATCCAGCGCAGGTGGGTGCCACCGGTGACAAGCACATGCCGCTTGCCGGGCTCAAACTCCGGGTCAACCCCACCATAGGTCGGTGGTGTGTAAAGCTTGGGACCGACAAAACGTGTGGCCGCTGGCCAACTGCGCTGGAACTCCAGCTCACGCAGACCCAATGCCAGCAAGCGGCTGGGCGAGTAAATACGCTCCGTGCCATCCTGACGGTACAACTGCGTCAGGCCAAGACCTTCTATTTGACGCTGGTAGAGTTTAAAAATCAGTTGTTTGAAGGTGCGAACCGTTCTGCGATAGACCGCATGTTTGAAGCTGGAGACTAGTCCATCTGCAGGTTTTAGTCCCCCCATGTAAGCCGGTGGGCCGTCGGGGGCTTCGATCACGCAGGGAGACGGCATGCTGGTCCACCACGGGATATCTAGCTGCTGGGCCACCAGCCCAGCAGCGGGCAAGGTGAAGTCGGCAATGACCAGCTCGGGGCGTTCATGGGCATACAACATTTCCAGCTCCGCCTTGAGTCGCCCCATCAGTGCGATCGCACTGCGGAACTGGCGGCTCATCCGAATCGGGTTGCTTTTAACCGCATGAGGCGGGTTGGCAATATCCTTCAAGACCCGGTCATCGGCCTCACCGAGCACCACACGGCCCCGCAAACCTGCCGCACGGATGCGCGCCTGGGCCGACGGGGTGCTCAGCACACACACATCAAACTCTGTCGCCAACTCACGGGCAATGGCCAGTAGCGGATGCAAATGGCCGCTGAAGGGGGGCGCCAAAAGGTCTACGCGCATGAACCGTCCCTCAAAGGTGTGCCCAGGTGGGCTTCGCTGGCAGCCACCTGATCCAGAAAGGTGTCACACAGGGCCAGGACCGCCTCCTGCTGCAAATAGTCCATATGGCCACAATCAACCAAATAGTCTGCCGTGCCGAAAAACAGCCGCGAAATACCGTCGCGGCGGCCCTGCACCAACACATGTCGACAGGCCGGGCTGCAGCGTGCCACCGGGCCGTAGGCGAACACACTGATCCGGCTGAGCCAGGCGGGCGGCAAACGCAGGTTGTTCAGCAACTCCAGCCCGCAACTGCCCGCCAGCAGGACGGTGTGTGGGTGGCTGGACAATAGAGCCAGTACGCCTGCTTGGTAACGCTCAGAAAAGGACAAGCGCCGGGACAGCAGATACTGGGCGCTGTTGTGAACACTGGCCTTGAGCAAAGGCACGGCCTCATGCCGTTGTGATGCGCGATGGTAGGGGAAGTTGCAACCATGCAACTGCCGATCATCACGCTGAAGCCGGGCCAGAAAAGCGGCTTGCACCGGACTCAACGCCCAACACGCCGGGTTGCTTTGCCCTGTCAGAAATGCAACTTGCAACATGTCTTGGCCTATTTTCAAGACACCGAGACAAAATCATCGTTGTCGTGTACCCGGTAAACGCGGGTGCGCCAGCGAATCGTCCGCTGCAAGGTGGCATGCAATAAATGCAGGGGTTGCAGCAGTTCGGAGATCACCGACAGCAGTGGCCTGTGCCGCATTTGGCCGGTGAGCCGCTTTTGCAGTCGACACAAGACGGTACTTCGGACCAGCAACACCAAGAACAGGATCAGCCCGCTCGACGGTGTCAGAAAACCCAGCGCAAGCACGATCAGCAGCCACAGCAACCAGGGGTGGAAACCTTGCAATAAGGCAATGAGCGCTTTCATCGGGTTGGATTGGGTACGCAACAACAGAATGGCAAACAGAAACCAGCGGTGCATTTGACGCACATAGGCGCCCAGGTCGGGGATGCCAGTTTGCACCTCGACACAGGCGACGGATTGCACCAACCGCGCCTGATGCTGGCGCAGCAGGCGCGCCATGGCCAGATCGTCGGTCAAATGCTTCAGGATGCTGGAGAACCCACCAAATGCCTTCAACTGCTGGGTTGACAAGGCGTAACACATGCCATTGATGGAGATCGGACTGGCAAAGGGCAGCAACTGCAAATACGTCATGGCGGCGTTGTTGTTGACAAACTGCGCCAGCAAACGCCCGCCCAGACCACTGGCTTCCCGGTAACAAGGCAGAGCGGTGGCCAGATCACCCTGTGCCAGCGCACACATCAATTCCTCCAGCGCTGCTGCAGTCAAACGCGCATCGTCGTCCAGCACGAGTACCACCCGCGTGTTGACATCAGCCAAAGCGGCCTGGAGTTTGAAACTTTTTGGGTTTGTGCCCTCTGGGGCACTGGGCAAACACCGGATGTGGATGTGATGCTTTGGGTACTGTTTTGCCAAGGTTTGGGTAAGGGTCTGCGCTACTGCATCGTCATCGTCGATCAGCCAGAAGAAATGAGCCTCTGCCATGGCGCGCAAGTTGTCTTCCAGCACCTTCGGTAAATGGGGGTCTCCGCTCAGAATCGGCTGCAGGATGCTGACCTCGGCCATCCATCCGAGTGGCAAGACAAATGCAGATGGTCGCTGGCTGGCCTTGAGCGCCACCATGGCAAAGTAGGCTTTGAGCAACAGCAGGCCCAGGTAAAGGGCTGCCGCCAGCCAGGTGATGACGTGGATATTCAGACGCATTGCCGCTTTTGCCAGGTGATAAAACGGTCCACCCCGTCGTCCAAGCTGACACTGGGTGGCCCTAGATCCAGCAAGGCGTGGCTGACATCAAAGGTTTTGGAATAGGCAAACACCCCCACGCCAAAACGTGTGATTGGTGGTTCACCCGGCAAATGCAGCAAGCGGTAAAACCACTCGGCCACCGTAGCGGCCCGCAAAGCGGTCGCCACAGACACCTGGCGGGTGGGGGCAGGAAGCCCCAGTCTATTCAAAATTTGCAGCAGAAAAGCCTGAATTTCAATGGGTTGCGCGTTTGTCAGGTTGTAACTTCCTGAAAGATTGGGTGCCGTGGCCGCAGCCAGCAGGTAGTCGCACAACACGTCGATATAAATCAGGTCTCCCAACACTGGCTGGTCCTGGCCGGTGAACAGTGGTAACTTACCTTTGGCCGCCGCTTCCAGGATGCGGGGAAATAACACCGTGTCACCTGGCCCAAACACGGCGCGCGGGCGCAACACCAGCTTCTCGCCGGGGTAGCCAGACACCAGCTCTTCACCCCTGTATTTGGTTTGGGCATATGCGTTGATGAAGTTGGGCCCGATCGGGCTGGTTTCGGTCAAACCCAGTTGGTGTTCTTCGCGGTAAAACACCGAACTCGACGAGACATAAATCAATCGGGGATAGCCGTGCCGCTGGCAATAGTCAATGACATGGGTGGTGGCCAGCACGTTTTGGGCGTGGTAAGCGCGCTGTGACCCCCAGGGGGAAGCCCGTGCGGCGGCGTGGATCACCACGTCCGGGTTCAGATCCAGATCAAAAGGGCTCGACAAGTCCATCCGGGTGTAATTGGGCAAGTCCGTGGCACGCCGGGCAACACCCCACACATCAAGATCGGAGCGCCCCGAAAACCGCCGCAAAAAACTGCTACCCACAAAGCCGGAGGCACCGGTCACCAGAATTTTCATGCGGCATCCCTATCAAGTTGGGGTTGGCGCTGGCAGCGGATACGGCGGCGTTTGGCACCCGGTGTGTCGTCTACCCAGGGCACAAAGATCATTGTGGGTGCCACCAGCCCGGTGGCCAGGCACAGGCTCTGGATTTCATGCTCAACAGCGGCATTGGCCTCATCTGGCGTGATGGCCCCGTTAAGGCGAATCTCCCAATTGCCATCGCGCTGCACCAGTCGGTAGTCCGAAAACCGGGGCTTAGCCAGCCCGGTTTGGGTCTGCGCCAAGGCCATGGCCCGGCGGACCAGATCGGGGAAAACCGCCTGCTCCACCCCTTTTCCCTGCGCTGGCAGCCACAACACATCATCTTGCCGCCCTTCAATCGCACTGATGCCCAAACCCACCCGACCACAGGAGCAGGGCCGCGGGTCGGCTCGCAGGATGTCATCCAGACGGTAACGGACAAAAGCCTGGGTCTGGCGCGTGAAATCGGTGATGACGGGCATAAACCGGGTGCGAGATTCGTCCAGCCAGTCCATCTCAAAATGCACCAACTCTTCGTTCAGGTGCAGCCGCCCCTGGTGACAAGTGGATGCCAGAAACCCTTCTGTGCACTGGTAAATCTGATCGGGTCGCCGCCCCCAGGTCAAAGCGATGCCTTGTGCATCGTCAGGTTCCAGCACCTCGGCGACACTGATCACTTGATGCGGGGCAATACTCAGAGCCCCGGCATCCTGCGCATCGGCCAGAGTGTGTAAAACCGAGGCAGGTGCGACCAGAATGTGGGGCTGCAAATCGTTGAGCATGGCCACATGGTTCGTCGTCGGGGCCAGCAGGTCACCAAAATAAAAGTGCAGCCGCCAGCTATGGACGGTGGTGTACAGGTTGCTGTTGGCACGCAACAGCAAGGCCACCCGCAAAGGTGACGCCACAGGGTTCAGGAACTGGCGCAGGGCCTGGGACGACAGCACTCGGGCCAGCACGGTGCCGGCCCAGATGGCGCGCTCTCGTTCATTGGCCAAGAAAACACCGCGCTGGCCTGAGGTGCCGCTGGACAGGCCCGCCGTGATACCAGCGGGCAAGGTCGGTTTGAAATCACGTTCGCGCTCGGCTTGCGTTGCCACCGCCAGAACCTGATCCAGCACCAACCCGGGACGGTTGAACTGGTCAAACGCGGCCAGCATGAGGGTTTTGTCCACGACGGGCAGCAAAGTCAAATCACTGCGATTCAGGTCTTTGTAATACCCCATGTGGGCCAGATCATGGGTCAGATACCGCCGCAACTTTTGTTGCTGCCAGCGCAGCAAACCAGCGCGATCTTTGAAGCGGTAGCCCCAGCGCGCCCGGACAAACGCGCACAAAAAGCCCCAGGCATCGCCTAAACGGTGCCAACGGCTCAAGAGGCGCCTCCGTTGTAGTCGGCCAAACTTTGCTGGCAATGTGAGGGCAGGATACACAACTCGGGGAACCGGGTGCCCAAACGGTGCAGTCGCGCCATGGTTTGCTGGTACAGCGGCCAGTCGTGCATCACCAAGCCGGTCATCCGCATCGGCAGTTGCAATGCCTGCCAATTTGCTTTGGACCAGCAGGCATCGGCACACAGCAGTACCTCCCGGTCAAACGTGTCGCGAAACAGCAAGCCCATCTGGCGTGGTGCATGG
Organism: Rhodoferax sp.; assembly: GCF_018063565.1. Classification (GTDB taxonomy): domain Bacteria; phylum Pseudomonadota; class Gammaproteobacteria; order Burkholderiales; family Burkholderiaceae_C; genus Rhodoferax. The sequence continues at coordinate 1,934 of NZ_JAGPBB010000091.1, read as the reverse complement.
CCGGGTAGAGCGACTGCGATCAAACTGGCATCACCAAACAGGTCATAACCGTGACCAAAATCCGCCCAACCTGAAGGCAGCATGCAACGCGTTGTGCCCTCTGCAAACGTTACACGTGATGCAAAGTCTTGGGGCAGCAAGGCGGGCAATAGACCCTTGCTGAGCAAACCCAGGCGCGAGCCGTGTCGAATGTCTTCAAAATCCGCCTGCATACACATGAAGCGGGCCTGGGTCAGATCCCGCAAACCGGCAATGTGATCGCCATGAAAATGTGAAATCAGACACCTGCGGATGTCATTCAGGCGCAAGCCGTAAACCGCCAGTTGACTGGCCAGGTAATGGCTGGGTTGAAGCGAAACCGGGGTGGCCCAGCGGTACAAACGCTCTGGAAAGGGATCGGTGGCAGACATGAAGTGACTGGCGTAACCCGTGTCGTACAGCATCGCGCCCTGGGTGGGGTGAATGATCAGCGCGCTGATGGACGGAAAACTGACGGGCCGCCAACCACCACCCGAACGCGCCACCCGCTCGCAGTGACGACAGTGCCCCACAGACAGCAGGTGAACAGCCACGCGCACGGCTCAGTACCTCAATACCGCACCGCCCAGAGACAATCCCGCCCCGGTGCCCATCAAGGCAAACAAGTCACCACGGCGCAACCGTTGCGAACTGATGGCATGGTGTAGTGCCCCCGGCATGGATGCAGCCACCATGTTGCCGCGGTGGTGAATGGTGCGCACCACCTTGGTCAGGGGAATGCCCAGAATCGAATCCAGCTTGTCCAAGGCCCGCCCTGATGCCTGGTGCGGGATCAGGCAGGACAAATCGTCCCGACCCACACCAGCGGCTGTCAACAACTGCTCAGAAAACCCTGGCAAAAACCTGGCAGCCATCCTAAAAGTGGCCTTGCCATCCATTTCGAAAAAAGTCGCTGCCTGGTAAGCCTCGCATCCTTTTTCCAACCGCACCCGGGTGCCACCGGCCCGTAATTGACAAAGCTCGTTGCCTACGCTGTAAGTGGCTACTTTGGCCGCCAGCAGGCTCGACGAGCTTTCGGGCTCTGCCAAACCCACAACCACCGCGACCGCACCATCACCAAACAAGGCCGCTGTAGCAACATCATCCGGATTGAGCCCCGCCGAGGGTGACTCGCTCGACACCATCAAGACCTTGCGATAACGCCCGGCGGCCATCGCACAACTGATCAGGTCCAGGGCGACCAAAAAACTCAGGCAGGTCGCGTTGACATCAAAAGCCGGTATGCCGGACTCACCCAAACCCAGCGCCCGCTGGATTTGTGACCCCAGGCATGGAATGGCCTGCTCCATCACACTGCAGGCAGACACAATGCAATCCAACTCCTGAGGTGCCAACTCGGCGGCCGCCAAAGCACGCTGTGCCGCCTGTGCGCCCATGTAGGACGAGGTTTCGTTGGGTGAGGCGACATGGCGGTACTCGACCCCACAGGCCCGAAAGGTCCACCCCGAAGGTTTGCGCCAACGTGTATCAAATTCTGTGGAAGGCACTCGTTGCTCCGGCAGGTATTCGCCGGTGCCCAATATCCTTAAAGAAATCATGCTGTGACAGTGCCTCACGGAAGGGTGGATTGCTCCGCCACACCAACACCAGCCGCGTAGTCGGTCTCATCGCTTTCGCTGACATGGGCACCCAGACCCTGCGCTTTCAACCACCGCTTCAGGTCACCACGCAGCACGATGGTGGGTTTACCAATTTCACAGGCACGCCAAATCGTGGGCATCCTCATGCCCACCCCGATAGCCATGATGAACGCTTCCCGGGCACTGAAGCAGTATTTTCCAATTCAGGTATGAGCCTGAAGGGTGCGCAATTTGGTTGACTTCGGGGTGCGGGCTGACCGGGTTAAAAAGGGGAGTTTAAGGGCTTACTTCCCGGATCCCTGAGTACGGCTGTTT
>NZ_JAGPBB010000167.1 GCF_018063565.1 Rhodoferax sp. | reverse complement strand
GGTCGCCAGGGTCAGCGCATCGCGCACGGTCATTTCAGATGGTCCCAGATCGCAACCATAGACAGTCTTGGGCTGGCCATGTGTGTCCTGACACAGCTCGGGTGATTGCATGGCGCGCCCGACCCGTGCCAACAGCAACGCCTGGCGCGCCTCGTTGACCATCTGCGCGGCGTCGTTGCTGGCGCTGCCGTCGACCCCGAGCCCCACCGCCACGCCCGCGTCGAGCATGCGGCGCACCGGTGCAATGCCCGACGCCAGACGCATATTGCTGCACGGGCAGTGCGCCACGCCTGTGCCACTGGCCGCAAACAGCCTGATCCCCGGAGCGTCCAGTTTCACACAGTGGGCATGCCACACGTCTGGCCCGAGCCACTCCAGGTCCTGCGCGTATTCGGCGGGTGTGCAGTTGAATTTCTCGCGGGAATAGGCCAGGTCATGGTCGTTTTCAGCCAGGTGGGTGTGCAGGCGCACGCCATAACTGCGAGCCAGTGCGGCCGACTCGCGCATCAGCGAGCGGCTGACGCTAAATGGCGAACAGGGTGCGACCGCCACATTGACCATGGCACCGTGCGCGGTGTCGTGCCAGGTTTCGATCAGGCGCTGGGTGTCTTGAAGGATGGCCTCTTCACGCTCGACCACTCGATCGGGCGGCAATCCACCCTGGCTCTGCCCAACGCTCATGCTGCCCCGGGAGGCGACAAAACGCATGCCAATCTGTTGTGCCGCCTCGATGCTGTCGTCCAGCCGCACCCCATTGGGGTAAAGATAAAGGTGGTCGCTGCTGGTGGTGCAGCCTGACAACAGCAATTCCGCCATCGCCACCTGGGTGCTTACCTGAACCATCTCTGGTGTCAGACCGGCCCAGATCGGGTAGAGCCCACGTAACCAGCCAAACAACTCGGCATTCTGCACTGCGGGGATGGCTCGCGTGAGCGACTGGTACATGTGGTGGTGGGTGTTGATCAGACCCGGGACGACCAGGTGACGGCGCGCATCAATCACCTCATCGGCGGACTGCGGCAGATCTCCGGCCGGGCCGATGGCCGCGATCCGGTGGCCGCGGATGAACACACTGGCGTTCTGCAATTCAGAGCCATCATCGCCGGCAGATGGGTCCAGGCGAGCGATGCAACGGGCGTTTTTGATCAATAGTGTTTTCATAAGGGATGCTGGCGGACTTTGGCGCCAGACACAATGGACGCCCTGTGATCCACAAGGCTGTGTCAGTACTGGCGCATTGTTGCGGTAGTATGCTTTGTAGCACGCTCCTGCTTGCTGGCCCACGGGGGTTGACCCCCTCGCCTGGTGAGCATGAATCGATCATCCATCACATTCTCCAGCATGAGCCCTGCGCTGAAAGTCGTTGAAATCACCAACAACCCGGTACCCTACCGGGTGCCCATCTACAACCGGGTGGCACGTGACCCGCGGTTGCACATGACGCATATCTTCTCCATCATCCAGGAGCCGGGGCGTTTTACCGACTTGCCGCCGTTTGAGTTTCAGCATGTGTTGCTCAAACCCAACTACCGATCGCGTGATGACCACAATGTGCACAACAACCGTGACGTGTGGGGTGTTTTGCGGCATCTCCAGCCCGATGTGGTCATCACCGATGGATTCAACCCGACCAGTCTGTATGGTTTTTTGTATGCCCGGTTTTTTGGCAAGAAGCACATTCCGATGACCGATGGCAGCTATGACTCGGAACAGGCACTGTCGTGGAAACACAAGTGGGTTCGACGCCTGGTGTACTCGGGAAGTCAGGCCTTCATTGGTGCCAGCAACGGATCGCGTGCCCTGTACGCTTCATATGGGATCGACGTGCAGCGACACTTTTTCCAGTCCCATCTGTGCGTGGATAACGCGCGCTTTGATCTCGGGCGCGGTGACAGAAGTTATGACGTCGTGTTCTGCAGTCGCTTGGTGGATGGCAAACGTCCGCTGTTTGCACTCGACGTTTGCTCCCGTGCAGCGGTCAAGTTGGGGCGGCGCGTGAAAGCGCTTTTTGTCGGTGCTGGCCCACTGGAGGCCGCTCTGCGGGAGCGAGTGGCGCAGGTGCAGGGGGTCGCCGCAACGGTGCATGGTTTTGGCATGCAGGCGGATTTGCCCGCACTTTACAACCAGGGCCGGGTGTTCTTGTTCCCGACGGCGGGCGATGTCTGGGGAGTCGTGATCAACGAAGCCTGTGCCTCAGGTCTGGCCGTGATGTCGACACCTTATGCTGGCGTTGTGGGCGAGTTGGTGCGTGATGGCGAAAACGGCCATGTGATCGACTTCGATGTTGAGCGCTGGGCGACCGCCCTGGCGGATCTGTTGACGGACGAAACCCGGCTTCGTCAGTTTGGTTTGCGTTCGCGCCAGCTGGTGCAAGCCTACAGTTACGACGCAGCCGCCAAAGGTCTGGTAGACGCTGCACGGCACGCGGCAGGGTGTGCCAGTTGATGATGCAGCCCAATAGCTGACTCTGTTCGGTGGCTTTCAGGGACCAAAACCATGTTGATCGATACCAGAAAACTCGAAGACGGCACCAACCTCAGCGCCACGCTGTGCATTGTGGGGGGGGGCGTCGCCGGTATCACACTGGCTCTTGAAATGATGCGGCACGGTGTTGACACCGTGTTGCTGGAAAGTGGTGGCCTCAAGCCCGACAGCGCGACCCGCGACCTCTACCGCGGTCCGAGTACAGGTTTGCCCTATGCGTTTGCCGACGGTTGCCGTAGCCGGTTTCTGGGTGGCAGCAGCAACTGCTGGGGGGGCTGGTGCCGTCCGCTGCAGGCGCATGACATGGCAGAACGTGCCTGGGTACCCAACAGCGGCTGGCCATTTGGCATTGACGAATTGTTGCCGTATTACGAGCGGGCGCACCCCGTCATGCAACTCGGCCCGGTCAACTACGATGTGGACTATTGGGCGCATGCCATCAATCGACCCGATGTACGGCGTATTGCGCTGACCAGCGGTCGGGTTCTTGACAGTATTTCACAGTTCAGCCCACCGACCCGGTTTGGCCAGCATTATCGGGACGTGCTGGCCAAATCCCGTGATGTGCGGGTTTGTCTGTACGCCAACGTGCTTGACATCCAAACCGATGAAACGGCCTGCACGGTGCAGCGTTTGCAGGTGCGGACCCTGAGCGGACGCCATATCACGGTGCAGGCACGCCACTTTGTGCTCGCCGCAGGTGGTATCGAAAACCCAAGATTGTTGCTGGCTGCCAACAAGCAACAGTCAGCGGGGCTGGGCAATGCGCATGATCTGGTGGGTCGCTATTTCATGGATCACCCCCGATTGATGTTGGGCAGCGTGCGCTACCATGACTCGCAAACCCACAACAAGCTGTATGACATCAAGTTCCACTACCTGAACAAGGCGGTTTCGGCCAATGGCACCTGTGTGGCGGCCCAGTTTTCCATTTCGCCCGAAGTGCAGCAGCAAGAAGGTTTGATGAACGCGCAGCTCTGGTTTGATTCGATTTTTCCGGGCGAGGGCACACAGGCCGCCGAGGCGGTGATCCGCATGAAACATCGATTGCACGCCAAGGTGGACCCGGACTTCAGTTTCTGGGCCGATATGGCCGTGTTGGCGCAGCATCCGGTCAATACCGCAAATTTTGTCGTTGCGCGTTTGCTGCATCCAAGATCCTTGATTCGTGACGTCACGGTACAGGTCATTTGTGAACCACCACCTGAACGTGACAGTCGGGTCACGCTTTCAGATCAACGCGACGCCTTGGGCATGCCACGGGCTCAGGTCAACTGGCGGCTTGACAGTGAAGTTCTGAAACGGACCTTTGACCGGT
>NZ_JAGPBB010000026.1 GCF_018063565.1 Rhodoferax sp. | reverse complement strand
CGCCCATGGCGATCAGCGCAGCCTGTGCTCGCAAGCACTGGAGGCAGGATTTGCCGCTTGCCTGTCGAAACCAGTACGCCAGTCACAGCTGTTTGACAGCCTGGCCGGCGAGGTTGCCGACTTGCGCGTTGATGCGGCAGCACTTGAGGTTGCCACGCCAGCAGAAAACCTGGCCAATCCGGACAATCTGGAACACAACCGTCAGATCATCCTGCTGGCAGAAGACAATGTCGTCAACCAGAAAGTAGCGCAGTTACAGATCAACAAACTGGGTTATGCGTTGCACCTTGTCGACAACGGTCAGCAGGCGGTGGACGCCCTGATGACCATGCTCAATGACCCGGCACGGCGCTACGCGGCCATCCTGATGGACTGCCAGATGCCGGTGCTTGACGGCTTCGAAGCCACAACGATGATCCGATCGCGCGAGGCTGTCAGCCAGCAGCACATCCCCATCATCGCCATGACCGCCAATGCGATGCAAGGTGACCGTGATCGTTGCCTGGCGGTCGGCATGGATGATTACCTGAGCAAACCAGTCAAGCCAGATGAATTGCGCGCGGTGCTGCAGAAGTGGGTCGGTGCACCCATGCTCGAGGCCACGCCGGATTTGGACGTGCCGGCCTCGCCAACCGCTGCGCCCCCAACGTTATCGGGCCATCAGCAGGACCAGGTGATTGACTTTGTCTTGCTTGACGACTATTTTGGAGATGATCCGGAGGTATTGAGCAAGCTGCTGGCGCTTTTCAAAACTACCGCTCATAACCTGTTAGAAAAACTGGAGATCTCGACTGCGCAATGTGATTCGCATGTGGTGCTGGCGCAGGCACACGAGCTTCGCGGGTCTTGCAGCAATATCGGCATCGAGAGGATGTCGCACATCACCGCAGACCTGGAAACTGCCGCTGCTGAAAACGACTGGGTTGGTGCGCAGCACGCACTGAAGGCACTGCAACTCGCCTACACCGATGTGTTAGTTGCCATCACCGCCCACGAGCACATTTGACGGCACAACACGTCCAGCCTCCATGGTGATGCAGCGCTCGCACCCGCGTGCAATGGTTCGGTCGTGGGTGACCAGCACCAGGGTGGTGCCGAGTTCCCGGTTCAGCGCAAGCATCAGTGCCATGACCGCCTCGCCAGTAGCAAAATCAAGACTGCCAGTGGGTTCATCGGCCAGCAAAACGGCAGGTTGCACCACAAACGCGCGCGCCAGCGCAACCCGCTGCTGCTCACCACCCGATAGCACTTTGGGATAGTGTCGCAGCCGCTGAGCCAACCCCACCCGAGCCAGCATGTCGGTGGCAACTTGCCGCGCATCACGCCGATTGGCAAGTTCAAGCGGCAACATTACGTTTTCCAGGGCGGTCAGATTACCCAGCAACTGAAAACTCTGAAAGACAAATCCGACTTTCTGCGCACGCAGCGCCGCCCGGGCGTCTTCATCCAGGGCGAACAAATCCTGGCCCGCCAAGCGCACCGTGCCTCGGGTCGGGGTATCGAGGCCAGCGATGATGGACAGCAACGTGCTTTTTCCCGAGCCAGATGCACCGACAATGGCGGCGGTTTCACCCTGCTTCAGGGAAAAGTCAATATCGCACAAAATGTCGAGCGTACCGGTGGCGTCGGAGACCGATTTGCTGATGTGCTCAACCGAGATAATGCAACTTGACATGAATGTTTCTTTGGATCTTGTGAAATTGAATCGACGCCACTGTATCGTGTTCGCAACGTCATTGACCGCCACGGGGATTAGTGTGTCGGCACCGGCAACGCCAGCGACAAAACCAGCGCAGGCGGTGACCACGCTTCTTGTGCTTGGCGACTCACTCAGCGCCGAATACGGCCTCGCTCGTGGCACCGGCTGGGTAGCCTTGATGGAACAGAAACTGGCCAACGAGAAACCAGCCATACAGGTTGTCAACGCCAGTATCAGCGGAGACACCACTTCGGGGGGGCGCGCACGACTGCCCGCACTGCTGGCACAGCACCGTCCCAAACTGCTGATCATTGAACTGGGAGGCAATGACGCACTGCGTGGCTTGCCTTTGGGGATGACACAGGACAATCTGGGTGCCATGGTGCAAGCCGGGCACCAGGCCGGTGCCAAAGTGCTGCTGGTAGGTATCCAGATCCCGCCCAATTACGGCAAAGATTACAGCCGGCGTTTTGCCGACATGTACGCGCAGACCGCCAAGGCTCATCAGGCCAGTCTGGTTCCATTCTTGCTGAAAGGCATTGCAGATGTACCAGACAGCGAGCGCTGGTTTCAGGCCGATCGTATTCACCCGACGGCCGCAGCACAACCGCAAATGCTGGCCAATGTTTGGCCCTCACTGATTCGGATGTTGCCATGAGTCTGACGGTGCTCAATGCTGGCGAGGCGCTGACCCGCATGTCCGATTTTGATGCTCTGATCGATGCCCGCAGCGAGGCCGAGTATGCAATGGATCACCTCCCGGGCGCAGTGAACTGGCCTACGCTGGACAACGAACAGCGGCGCGACATTGGCACTCTGTATCAGCAGGTCAATCCTTTTGAGGCAAGGAAACGCGGTGCCATGCTGGCAGCTCGTAACATTGCGACGCATATAGAACGCCATGTACTGGAGCAACCGCGTGACTGGCGTCCACTGGCTTACTGCTGGCGAGGTGGGCAGCGCAGCGGTGCGCTGGCGCTGATACTGGGTCAGATCGGATTTCGCGTCACCCAGCTGGAGGGGGGGTACAAAGCGTTTCGGGCGGCCATGATCAAAGACATTGAGCGCCTGGTGCCGACGCTCCATTTCCGGGTGGTCTGTGGACCGACTGGCTCGGGCAAAACGCGGTTGCTGCAAGCTTTGTCGGCACAGGGGGCTCAAGTGATCGATCTGGAGGCTCTGGCGCGGCATCGCAGTTCGGTGCTGGGTGCCCTGCCTGGCCTGGAACAGCCCAGTCAGAAGCGTTTTGACACCTTGATCTGGAACACTTTGCGGCAGTTTGACCCCAAGCGGCCTGTGTACGTCGAGAGCGAGAGCAAAAAGGTCGGCAACGTGGCTGTGCCATTGCCCCTGATGCACGCGATGCGGCAAAGCCCCTGCCTGAATATGCAGTTGTCAGATGAACAACGTGTGGACTTGTTGCTGGAGGACTATGCCTACTTCTCCACTGACCCGGGCGCCTTATGCGATCGGCTCGAAGTGCTGATACCCCTGCGCGGACGCGCTGTCGTACAGACCTGGCAAGCACTGGCACGCCAGGGCGCATTGGCAGCGGTGGTTTGGGAACTGCTGATAACGCACTACGACCCAGCGTACGCGCAGTCGATCGAACGCAATTTTGAGTGCTTCAAAAATGCAAAAACCATAGCACCGACCGATCGCTCAGCCAGCGCTATGGCAGAATTGGCGGCACAATTGATCAAGGGTGAAGAGTTGGCCGACCAATGCACTCTGGGTCAGTTTGTTGTTACAGGTGTGTTGCCCTCGCCAGAATCACCAGACTCCTGACCCGGTGTGGACTCACCCACCTTGCGCTGTGCTTTTTCTTTCAGCTTTTCTTCCTTCTTCTTCTTCTTTGCCAGTTCTTTCTGACGTTTTTCGTAGCCGTAGTTTGGTGTTGCCAATGTGTTCTTTCGAGGTTGTAAGCACAGATTTTACCTGCACCCGTCAAATCATCGCCCGCAGACCCTGCTGCAGGTCGGACTGCAAATCGGGAAGCGCTTCAAGCCCAATTGAAAACCGTACCAAGATCCCTGGTTGCAAATGGGCTGGCCAGGCCGGACGCATCGCCGCCAGGTTGTAAGGCATCACCAGGCTACACGGGCCACCCCAACTGTAGCCAATCTCAAAAAGGCTCAACGCATCGCAGAAGGCGTCCACCTGGGCCTGACTGTAATCACGCTTGAAAATCACGCTGAACAAACCCGCTGCAGCACCGGGTCCATCGTGGCACATGCGTGACCAATGGACATGACCAGGCGACTGCGGCAAAGCCGGATGCAACACTTGGGTAAATTCGGAACGTGTCAGGCTCCAGCGCGCCAATGCGCGGGCAGCCTCATCGTGCGCCTGGTAACGCAGCGGCAAACTGGGCAGGCCACGCAGCACCGCCTCGACGTCATTGGCCGCCACCCCCATGCCCAGGCGCATGTGGCAGAGTTTGATCTGCATGTGCAAGTCGGGATTTGTGGTGATGATGCTGCCCATCAACACATCGCCACCGCCGCTGGGGTATTTGGTCAGCGCATGGATGCTGATGTCAACCGCCAGCCGGGAGCGCGCGCCGGGATGCAAATCAAAAGGTTGAAACGCCAGGCCAGCGCCCCAGGTATTGTCCAGAGCGCAGCACACACCGGCGGCCTTGCAAAGGCGCACCAGCTCACACACATCCGGAAACTCCAGCGTTACCGAACCGGCTGCCTCGAGCCAGACCAACCGCGTCCTGGGGCTGATCTTGGCGGCCAGATCCTGTGGGTGCATGGCGTCATAAAAACGGTGGCTGATACCCCATTGCGCCAACTCGGCCTCGGCCAGTGCCTTGCTCGGACCATACACATTGTCGGGCAGCAGCACCTCGTCACCCGATCGCAGCAGCGCCAGGGAGACGGTGGCGATGGCCGCCAGTCCGCTGGGGACCAGCAGGCATTGCGCGCCACCCTCGAGCGTACACAGACGTTCCTCCAGGGTGTAGGTGGTGGGGGTGCCGTGCAGGCCATAGGTGTAGGCGCTCTTGTCCTTCCATTCAAACTGGCGCATCGCCGCCACGCTCGGAAAGAACACGGTAGACGCCTTCGCCACCATCGGTTGCGGCGCGGCAAAGCCTGCCGGCGGCGTGTAAGCGTGATGGATCAGCTCAGTCGACAGCGACCGGGTTTCGGGTGCGGTCAAGTCAAACACTCCACTTCTGGATCAACTGCTCCGGTCGCATACTGTCGTAGCTCTCAAACGGTTGATGAATCCAGGGGTTGGTTGGCAGGTAATCGACGCAGTAGTCCGGCGTGAAGGTTGAAATCGCCTTGGTCCAGATCACCGCGCTGCGCAGTTCCACAATCGGTTTGTAATTGGTGCGCAGTTGCTGGATCACCACATTCAGGGTATGGCCGGAGTCAGCCAGATCATCCACCAGCAGCACACGACCGGCGATTTCGCCTTTGGGCGTGGTGATGTAGTGCGCGATATCGAGTTTGCCTTGGACTGTACCGGCGTCTGACCGATAGGAACTGGTCGACATGATGGCCAGTGGCTTGTCAAACACCCGCGACAATACGTCCCCCGGACGCATACCCCCGCGTGCCAGACACAGGATGGTGTCAAATTCCCAACCTGACTGAAACACCTTGATAGCGAGTTTTTCGATCAGGTTGTTGTATTCGTCATAACTCACATAAAGGTGTTTGCCGTCTTCTGTCAACATGAATTAACTCCTGAAAAAAATAGCTTGATACCTAATAGGAATATGCGCTAAAGCCAAATTTTTTACATCACCAATGAAACTGGAGTGCTCAATCTGCCAGGAATGGATGGCGCATCATGATGGTGTGCTCCCGGTCCGGACTGGTCGACACCACATGAATCGGCACACCCGTCACCTGCTCGATACGTTGCAGGTACAGGCGCGCAGCGGTGGGCAACTGATCATACTGGGTGACACCGACCGTGCTGTCGCTCCAGCCTTCCAGGGTTTCGTAGATCGGTTCACAGCGCGAAATATCGTCGGCCCCCATCGGCAGGATGTCGGTGATTTCACCGTCGAGCCGGTAAGCCGTGCACAGCTTGAGTTCCTTCAGACCGTCGAGCACATCCAGTTTGGTAATGCAAAGCCCGGTCAAACCATTGACCTGAGCCGAGCGCTTGAGCAAGGCGGCGTCGAACCAGCCACAACGGCGGCTGCGCCCGGTCGTAACACCCTTTTCGGCGCCGACCGTGCTCATGTGGTAGCCCGGCGTGCCGGGCACCTCCCATTCCAGTTCGGTCGGGAATGGACCACCACCCACCCGCGTGCAATATGCCTTGGTAATGCCCAAAATGTAATGCAGCAAGCCCGGTCCCACCCCGGCACCAGCAGCGGCATTGCCGGCAACACAATTGCTCGAGGTCACAAATGGATAGGTGCCATGATCAACATCCAGCAAGGTGCCTTGCGCGCCCTCAAACAACAGGTTCTCCCCCTTGAGATGGGCGTCATTGAGCTCGCGTGACACATCCGCCATCATGGGTTTGAGCAGCTCGGCGTGGCGCATGGCCTCGTCGTACACCGCATCAAACTGCACCTCACCGTCCTTCATGTAAGGTGCCAAGGTCGGACCAAAATCAAAATGGCGCGAGTTGAGGTAGGTGCTCAGGACATGGTTGTGCAAGTTCAGAAGTTCCCGCAGCTTGCTGGCGAAGCGCTGGGGGAACTTGAGATCTTGCACGCGCAAGGCACGTCGCGCAATCTTGTCTTCGTAGGCGGGTCCGATGCCCCGACCGGTGGTGCCGATTTTTTCGCTGCCACCTTGTTCACGCGCCGCTTCGCGGGCGACATCAAGCGCCGCATGGAAGGGCAGAATCAATGGGCAGGCTTCACTGATACGCAAGCGCGAGCGAAGTTCAACGCCCACCTTTTCCAGGCCGGCGATTTCTTCAAACAGCTTGGCTGCCGAGAGCACCACGCCGTTGCCGATGTAACACTTGACACCGGCACGCATGATGCCGCTGGGGATCAGGTGCAAGGCGGTTTTGACGCCATTGATCACCAGTGTGTGCCCGGCATTATGGCCACCCTGGAACCGCACCACACCCTGGGCGCTCTCGGTGAGCCAGTCCACCAGCTTGCCTTTGCCTTCGTCGCCCCATTGGGTGCCGACCACCACCACATTACGTCCTTTGATTGCAGTCATATTGCTTCTCTATAAAAAATCAGAGTGTTCGTACCAGCCATTGACCAGCCACTTCGACAAGTTCGCGGTCGCAGGTGAACTCGTCAACCTCGCTGTCGTGTCCTGGCATCACACGCAGAACGATCTCACCCGCTGCTCGCAAGGACGCCACGGTTTGGTTCAAGCCGTCATCGTCGCGCCAGGGCGCCCGAATGGCCTCCTGCAAGGGCCGAGTCGAAACGGCCGCCACCAGTGTTTTGAGATCCAGACTGAAACCAGCCGCCGGGCGATTGCGACCAAACACCGCACCCACCTCATCGTAGCGACCACCGCGCGCCAATGCGCCACTGCAGTTGGGTGCATAAATCGCAAAACGCGCACCCGTGTAATAGTCGTAACCGCGCAGATCTGCCAGATCAAATGTCATCTTGACCGGTGCCAAATGGCGCGCAATATGCTGCAATCTTTGCAGCGCATTGTTCATGCCTGGATTAGGCTTGAGCACCCTTTCAGCCTCAAATAGCACCGTCTCATCGCCGTACAGCTGTACCAGCGCCAGCAAACCTTCACGCACCGCCACGGGCATGTCCCGCGTCAACAACCTGATCTCCGGGCCGTCTTTGGCCGCCAGCGCGGCGTAAAGATGGGCCATCTGGCGAGCGCTTTGCGGAACCGCCGACAACAAGGACTTGACCAAGCTGGCATCCGCCAGATCAACACTCGGTGCCTGCAGCCGGGCGGCCTTCAGGCAGTCCAATGCCAGCTGCAAAATCTCGATGTCGGCCTCCAATCCTGCGTGACCATAGATCTCAGCGCCCAGTTGCAGGGGTTCGCGGCTGGCATGAGGGGCGTTGGGCAAAGTGTGCAAGACCGGCCCGCAGTAGCACAGCCGGGTGACGCCGCTGCGGTTGAGCAAATGTGCATCGATACGAGCGACCTGCGGCGTGCTGTCCGCTCGCAAGCCCATGGTACGCCCCGAAAGTTGATCGACCAGTTTGAAGGTCTGTAAATCCAGCGCCACACCGGCACCGGTGAGCAGGGACTCCAGATGCTCCAGCAACGGTGGCATGACCAGTTCATAGCCATAACAACGTGCCGTATCCAGCAGGTCTCGACGCAACTCTTCGATGTGCCGCGCCTCTGACGGCAAGACATCGGCAATGTGATCCGGCAGGACCCAAGCAGACATGAGATTTTTTAGAGGGCTGTTAAAACCGTGATTTTACCGGGCAAAAGCCCGTCTTCAGCCACACCGACGAGAGACTCAGGACAACCACCAGACCATGGCCAAGCCGATCAAGACACTGCACAGACCGAAAAAGCGCAACTGGCCGTCGTGCAACTGCAAAATCTGCATGAAGGTTCGCCGCCAGGTTGCCGGTGAGACGAAGGGCATGAAGCCTTCTACCACCAGCACCAAGCCCATGGCCAACCAAAAAGTGTTGCTGTCCAAGCGAATCACCGCGCTATTTTTTGCCTGCGGCGAGTGCTGGTCCGCTGCCACGCAACGTCTTGAAAAACTCCGAGCTGGCAGGATCAAGCACCATCACATCACTTTTCTTGGAAAATGTGGCTTTATAGGCGTCCAAACTCCGGTAAAACTGGGCAAATTGCGGGTCGCGGCCAAATGCCTCAGAGTAAGTACGCGCTGCTTCGCCGTCACCCTCACCCTTGATCTTCTGCGCATCCCGGTAGGCATTGGCGATCGTGACCTCACGCTGGCGATCGGCATCGGCACGGATCTTTTCACCCTCAGCGGCACCAGTCGAGCGCAACTCGTTGGCAACACGTTTACGTTCGGCTTCCATGCGCCGGTAGACCGATTCCGTGATGGCTTCCACATAATCCACGCGGGTGATACGCACGTCAATCACGTCCACACCCCAGGGTTTGACTCCGCGCACCTGACTCAACACCTCAGATTTGACATCTTCCATCAGCGCTTCACGCTTGAGCGACAACAACTCCTTGACTGTACGTTTGTTGATCTCCTCTTGAAATGCATTGCGAACCACCCGATTGAGCTGACTTGCACCAGCGGCCTCGTTGGTGCCAACATTGCGGATGTACTCGGTCGGTTCCGAAATGCGCCAGCGCACATACCAATCGATCACCACGCGCTGTTTCTCGGCCGTCAGCACGGGCTCATTGTCAGTGCTGTCCAGGGTCAACAGACGTTTGTCGATATATGAAACGTTCTGGAACGGCGGGGGCAGCTTGAAGTTCAAGCCTGGCTCGGTAATCACGTCCTTGATTTGACCCAAAGCGTAAACCACACCAAACTGCCGTTGATCCACCACGAAAAGTGTGGAACTGGCAATGGCCAACAAAAACAGAACACTGGAGAAAATAAAACCAAGGCGATTCATCTGGGGCTCCTAGCGTGTTTCACGGGTACGAGCCCGCGTCGCGTCGCGCGCGCGCGCATCAATGCCAGTGGCAGCATCGGTGCTGGCCGAGGGCGCATTCAGTGGTGTGCCATTGGCTGTGGGCATGTTGACGACTGCGTCAGCCGATTGACCGGTCATCTCGATCAGCTTATCCAATGGCATATAGAGCAGATTGGAACCCTGGCGGGAATCCACCAGAACCTTGGTCACGTTCCCATAGATCTGCTGCATGGTGTCGATGTACATCCGGTCACGGGTGACCTGCGGTGCTTTCTGGTACTCAGTGAGCACCGACTTGAAACGCTGTGAATCACCCTGGGCCTGCGCCACGATACGTGCCTTGTAGGCATCGGCCTCTTCCTTCAGTCGGGATGCGGCGCCAACCGCGCGTGGAATGACATCGTTGGCATACGCCTGCGCCTCGTTCTTGGCGCGTTCGCGCTCCTGGCCGGCTTTCAGGACGTCGTCAAAAGCGGCCTGAACCTGCTCGGGCGGGCGCACCCCACCCTGCTGCAGATTGATACCGACAATCTCGATCCCAACTTTGTAACGGTCGAGGATTTTCTGCATCAAGGCACGCACGCGCGGGGCAATCTGGTCGCGCTCGTCAGACAGGGCACTGTCCATGCGCATTTTGCCCACCACTTCCCGTACGGCGGTTTCAGCGGCCTGAACCACGGCATCGGCGGGGTTCTTGCTTTCAAACAGGAATGCGCGTGCGTCGCTCAAGCGGTATTGCACCGCAAACTTGATCTCAACGATGTTCTCATCTTCAGTCAGCATGGCGGATTCGCGCAATCCCGTTGCCTTGATGACGGTGTCGCGACCCACATCGACGGAACGGATTTGGGTTACAAAAATCAGTTCATGACGTTGCACCGGGTAAGGCAGCCGCCAGTTAAAACCAGCGCCAACGGTTGAGTGGTATTTGCCAAACTGGGTAATGACTGCCTGCTGACCTTCCTGAACGATGAAAAAACCGGTTCCGAGCCATATCAGCACCACAACCGCAGCCACCAGTCCCGCACCAATACCGGCGTTCTTCATGTCGGGCTGAAAACCGCCGGGTCGGCCACCTCCCGTGTTTCCGCCGCGTCCGCCACCTTTGACGTTGCCAAACAAGCCGCCAAGTTTTCGGTTGAAGTCCCGCCACAATTCGTCCAGATCAGGAGGGCCCTGATTGGCACCGGAGCGTGGCCGCCGCTCATCAGTGGGGCGCTGCGGCGTCTCAGCAGATGGGGGATCGCTTGGCTCTGGACCATTGCCAGTGCCATCGGATGGTTTGTCGTCCGCTCGGCCCCAGCGCGGGTCATTCAGATTAAACATGCCCTTGAGCCTCTGGGGCAGCCCAGCCAGGCTGAACACAGGTAAATAAAATTTCATCAAATCAACTCGTATCTAGTTACACCGGATTGTGCCGAATCAAACGCCAGCCTCACGACTCTCAGGGAAATGCGGCTGCGGCGGCGGTGGAAGCTGGGTCAGCCGTTCAGCCAGCCACTGCCTCAGCAACACGACCCCTTCACCGCGCTGCGCGCTGACAAAAATCCGCGGTGTTCTGACCCCATCGAGTTCATAGTGGTCATGGGTATGTGCCGGCAACCTCTCGACGTCGACCCTATCAAGTTTGTTGAAGACCAGTATCTGCGGGATAGCCGAGGCATCAATTTCAGCCAGTACGCGTTGCACCTCATGGATCTGCTCCACATGATTGGGGCTGGAAAAATCGACAACGTGCAACAGCAAGTCGGCGTCGACCGCTTCTTGCAAGGTGGCCTGAAATGCGTCGATCAATCCATGTGGCAAATCGCGGATAAAACCCACCGTATCGGACAGTGAGATGGTGCGTCCTACTTCACCCAGGTACAACTGCCGGGTGGTGGTATCCAGCGTTGCAAACAGTTGGTCAGCCGCATAGGCACGGGCTTTGACCAGGGCATTGAACAAGGTTGACTTGCCCGCATTGGTATAACCCACCAGCGAGATATTGAACGTGTCGCGCCGTTCACGCTGACGCCGCTGGGTTTGTCGCTGTCGCTTGACCTTGACCAGGCGCTCCTTGGTGCGCTTGATGGCTTCGCCAATCATGCGTCGATCGAGCTCGATCTGGGTTTCCCCAGGGCCACCGCGCATGCCGATACCACCGCTCTGCCGCTCCAGGTGAGACCAGCGACGAACCAGCCGGGTACTCAGATACTGCAAACGCGCCAGTTCTACCTGCAGCTTACCCTCGTGGCTGCGCGCGCGCTGTCCGAAGATTTCAAGAATGAGCAAGGTCCGGTCATTGACCGGCAACTCAAGATGCCGCTCAAGATTGCGTTGCTGGGCCGGACTCAGGCTTTGGTCAAACAAAACCTCCTCGACGCCCAACTGCTGCGCCAGCAATTTGATCTCATCCGCTTTTCCGCTACCGATAAACAAAGCGGCGTCCGGGGCGCGTCGCTTGCAAGTCACGCGCGCTACCGCCTCAAGTCCAGCTGTACTGGCCAACAGGCCCAACTCTTCCAACTGGTTATCAAAGCGGGGGAGCCCAAAATCAACGCCAACCAATAGGGCGCGTGCCCTGAGCTCGTCAGGCGCTGGCAGTTTCGCCACCCTCAGTCACGGTGAAGTTAACGGCACGGCCGGGAACAATGGTCGAGATAGCATGTTTGTAGACCATCTGCGTTACCGTGTTCCGAAGCAAGACGACATACTGATCGAATGACTCGATTTGGCCTTGCAATTTGATCCCGTTCACCAAGTAAATAGAGACCGGCACATGTTCCCGACGCAACGTGTTGAGGAACGGATCTTGTAATAGTTGGCCTTTGTTGCTCACGATATTCTCCGTGTTCGGATAGAAATTAAGAAGTGGTCACGATACCACAGTCACCTGTTGATTTAAAAAAGTGGTTCAGATATCCGCAAGAAAATACCCTGAATACTCAACTTGGAAACGCTCAATCCGCCTTTTCGGCGAACGGATTGGTGGAAGTTTTGAACTCAATACGCAGGGGTGAGCCAACCAGATCAAATTCCTTGCGGAATCGACCTTCGAGGAACCGTTTGTAGGCATCGGTGACGTGCTCGAGTGAATTTCCGTGGATCACAATGACCGGCGGATTCATGCCGCCTTGGTGGGCATAACGCATCTTGGGCCGGTACATTCCGGCCCGTTTCGGACTTTGGAATTGCACCGACTCCAACAACAGGCGTGTCAGCACAGGTGTCGACATCTTGCAATTGGCCGCCTTGTAGGCCTGGGCGATGGATTGCCACAAGGGTCCAAGTCCCTGACGTTTCTGAGCTGAGATCAGATGCATATTGGCAAACTTTAAAAATGCCAAACGTGTTTCGATGGAACGTTTGACCAGTTCCCGCTGGTAGTCGTCGACCGCGTCCCATTTGTTGATGGCCAACACCACGGCTCGGCCGTTTTCCAAAATGTATCCGGCAATGTGCGCGTCCTGGTCTGTTACACCTTGTGTCGCGTCAATCAACAACAAAACAACATGCGCAGACTCGATCGCCTGCAAGGTCTTGACCACTGAAAACTTCTCGATTGCCTCAAACACCTTGCCGCGTCGACGCAAACCTGCAGTATCAATCAACTCAAACTTCTGGCCATTGCGCTCGAACGGAACAGATATTGCATCCCGCGTCGTACCCGGCAGATCAAAGGCCACCAGACGCTCTTCACCCAGCCAGACGTTGATGAGCGTTGATTTACCCACATTGGGTCGACCTGCAACCGCCAGCCGAATGACTCCCGGCTCGACCTCCTGCATCACATCCTCATCGAGCGCGACAAAGGACGCCAGCGACAAATCGATCAAAGACCTGATACCTTGACCGTGAGCCGCTGAAACCGCATGAACCTCGCCCAGCCCCAGCTCATAAAACTCCACTAGCTGAGCCCCCTCCAACATACCTTCGGCCTTGTTGGCAACCAGCACACAGGGCTTGCCCAGTCGACGCAAGTAGTTGGCAATGTCGTGATCCTGCGCAGAGATACCGGCGCGCGCGTCCACCACAAAAACGACGACATCTGCCTCGGCCACCGCTTGGCGGGTCTGTTTCGCCATTTCCATGTAAATACCACTCGCAGCTTCTGGCTCAAAGCCGCCCGTATCTATCACAATGAACTCGTGTTTGCCATGTTTGGCATTGCCATAGTGTCGGTCCCGCGTCAGGCCGGCAAAATCTGCCACGATGGCATCACGCGATTTGGTCAAACGGTTAAAAAGTGTCGATTTGCCGACATTGGGACGGCCGATCAGGGCCAGAACAGGTTTCATGTCGACCGATCCGTATAGGGCATCATTCGGGTCGGAAACCAAAAATGCCACCTTTGCGTGTCACCACGACCAAGGTGTTGTCGACCAGCACAGGCGTCACATCGACTGCTGAGCCGTCGGTTGTCAACCGATTGAGCAAGGTACCATCTTCACGCGACATCAGATGCACCAAGCCAGTGTTGTCACCCATCACAACGGATCTGCCCAATGCCAAGGGCGCGCTCAACTGTCGAAACCTTAAACGGTCAGATTCCCAGATTTGTTCGCCGTTGCCGGCGCGCCATGCCAACACGCGTCCATCGCTTTCAACGCCAAAAAGGCTCTGCCCGTCACCCTGCACACCCACCGAGCCGATGGCATTCTGGCGCCACAAAAGCTTTCCTTTGCCCGCATCCACACAGGCCACCGCTGACTGAAAAGCGCGAGCACAAACCACGTCCGCACTTCTGCGTACCCCAGCCAGCAGGTCAACCAGGCGCTCAATGTCATTGGTGCCTCGTGGTGTTGCAATGGCAACATCCCAGAGCGGGGACCCAAGCGCCGGATTGAGTCCGACCAAGCGGCCCGAAACACCCGCTACCAGCGTATTGTTGACTGCCAGCAAAACACCAGCCTGGCGCAAAACCAGGGCTTCACCGGGACGCTGGTTCTGCCACAACTTGCGACCGGTCAACGCATCGAAGGCCGAAATGGTACGGTCTGCTGCCAGCACAAAAACACGTTCACCCGCCACCAGCGGCGCGGTGAAAACCTGGCCCGTCAGACGGGCACGCCACAACTCCTTGCCCAGTTCAAGCACAATCAATTCGTTGCGATGTGTCACCAAGGCCGCAAATCTGCCGTCAAAACCCACGCCGGCGGCGATACCTGGACCCACATTGGCCCGCCAGACAGCCGCACCGGAATTGGCATCAAGTACCAGCACATTGCCATCGGAACTAGCCAGGGCCACTTGAGTTTTGACCGCTTTCAGCTGAAGCGGAAAATCAACCGGGCCAATTTGGCTATTCCAAACTCCTTTGATGCCGATCAGTGCCGGGTTGGCACCCAAATCTGCGGGCAACGGCTTATGGCTATCGCCACTGGCACAAGCAAACAGCCCCAACAATAGAAAACCGGCCGAAAACAGCCGTAGCAGGCGAAACCAAGAAGTGTTGATCATTGATGACTACTTTCCAGTGGCTGCCGCCACCTGATCCGGTCCTTGCACGTCTACACCCAACGCATTGAGTTTGACCTCAACCAGTCGCCGGTATTCAGTGCGTGAATCCAACAAGCGATACGCGCGCTCGTACTCTGCTATGGCTTTGACCTTGTCGGCCTTTAAAGACATCACATCACCCTTGCGATCGGCGACAAGCCCTTCAAAACTCGCAGGAAACGCGCCATTCAGCAAAGCCAAGGCGGCATCGTAACTCTTGCCATCCATCAAAATCGATGCCAAACGCAGTTTGGCAAGCGCCTGGTAGCCCGGTTCACCCGCCTGTTCCGACAACCAGGTCAGGCTGACTTTCGCTGCATCCGGCTTACCCGCTGCGACAAGTTGCCTGGCGACCAGCAAGGCCGACTGCTGTGCATAGATGGTGCCACCGAAGCGGTCTTTCATTTCGGCAAAGACAC
The DNA here is from genome assembly GCF_018063565.1 of Rhodoferax sp. GTDB lineage: Bacteria > Pseudomonadota > Gammaproteobacteria > Burkholderiales > Burkholderiaceae_C > Rhodoferax. The sequence continues at coordinate 30,580 of NZ_JAGPBB010000026.1, read as the reverse complement.
GCTCCATTCGCGCTGGATCAGCGGACGCGACGGAGCGTTCCACCTCATCAAACAACGCGGCCGCTTGCGTGGCCTGGCTGCGTTGCCAATACTGGTAAAAATTCCAGCCAGCAAACCCCGCGAGAACCACAATCAGCACCCAGGTGATTGCATTGCCATATTGCTTCCAGAAATGCTTGAGTTGGTCAAGCTGTTCCTGTTCTTCCAAGTCGAGTTGATTCGCCATAGGGTCAAAGAGTTAAACCGGAGATTGTAGGGTTGCAGCCCATTGCGGCAGATCGGCCAGGGTATGCAACGTCTGTGCTCCGCCTTCGCGGAGGGACTTGATCGTCAGCTGGTCAGCCGCTACCTCGTCGGGACCAAAGATCAGTGCGAATCTGGCACCACTGGCGTCGGCACGCTTGAACTGGCTTTTCATACTGCCCATGCCTTCGACGCTGCTGGCCGCCATCTGCACTTGAACACCCAAATGGCGCAACTGTTGCAAGGTTTTGAGGACGCTCGGAAGATCACCAGACTGACCGACGATTGCATAGGCATGGGGCACCGGGCCACTGGCCAACTGGCTCGACGCCCGGGCAAGCTCCAACACCCGATCCACGCCCAAAGCCCATCCCACCGCTGGCGCACTCTTACCACCAAGTTGTTCAAACAGGTAGTCATACCTCCCCCCGGCACAAACGGTCCCTTGCGATCCCAATCGATCCGTCACAAATTCGAAAACAGTCAGGTTGTAATAGTCCATGCCACGGACCAAGCGCGGATTGATGCGATAAATAATGCCGTTGGCGTCCAGAATGTTTCGCAAGCTGTTGAAATGCGCCAATGACTCGGCACCAAGATACTCCAGCAACTGAGGCGCGGCCTCCACCATCGCTTGCATCTGCGGATTCTTGGAATCCAGAATCCGCAGGGGATTGGTGTACAGGCGCCTGCGGGCGTCTTCGTCCAGCAAAGATGCGTGCTGCTCCAGGTAGCTGATCAAAGCCTGTCGGTGCGCCAATCGCTCAGCGGGTTGACCTAGGCTGTTGAGCTCCAGCCGGACATCGCTCAAACCAATTTCTTCCCAGAGCGCCGTTGCCATCAAGATCAGTTCAGCATCGATCTCGGCCCCAGAAAAACCAAGGGCCTCCGCACCGATCTGATCAAACTGGCGATACCGCCCTTTCTGTGGCCGCTCGTGTCGGAACATGGGTCCGATGTAGTAAAGGCGCTTGGGGCCGTCATACAGCAGGTTGTGCTCCAGCGCGGCCCTCACCACACCCGCGGTGGCTTCCGGCCGAAGCGTCAAGGCATCACCGTTGAGCCGATCTTCAAAGCAGTACATCTCTTTCTCAACAATATCGGTCACCTCACCCAGGCCGCGCACAAACAACGGTGTGCGCTCAACAATCGGCGTGCGGATATTTCGGTAGGCGTAACGAGACATCAGGCAACGAACGGTGTGCTCCAGCCACTCGACCGTGGCCGAGTCTGGTGGCAAAACATCATTCATGCCCTTGACGGCCGTCAACCTGTCGATTTTTCGTGTTGCTGTTTCTGACATGTGTAGTTCTATCAAACGTCGACTAAGCGACTCAGTCCAAAGCGCCGCTCCACATAGTTTTCAACGATGGACTGAAACTCGGTGGCAATGGATTCACCCCGCAGGGTCATGCGTTTCTCACCATCAATGAACACTGGAGCAGCGGGTACCTCACCCGTGCCCGGCAAACTGATACCGATATCGGCATGTTTGCTTTCGCCTGGGCCATTCACAATGCAGCCCATCACCGCCACCTTCAACTTCTCGACCCCAGGATATTTGTGGCGCCATTGGGGCATTTGTAGGCGTAAAAACTCCTCAATTTGCTGGGTCAGTTCCTGAAAGGTCGTGCTGGTGGTGCGACCACAGCCAGGGCATGCCGTGACGCTTGGAACAAACGAGCGCAACTCCAGTGCCTGCAAAATCTCAGTGGCGATCACCACCTCCTGCGTACGGGATTCACCGGGCTGAGGGGTAAGTGACACACGGATGGTGTCGCCTATTCCTTCCTGAAGCAAAACCGCGAGTGCGGCGGTTGACGACACGACACCCTTGGCTCCCATACCGGCCTCGGTCAGACCGAGATGCAAGGCATAGTCGCAACGACTCGCCAAGGCGCGGTAAACCGCGATGAGGTCCTGCACGCCACTCACTTTGCAGGACAAAATGATCTGATGGGCGGGCAATCCGATCTCAACCGCACGACTCGCCGAATCCATCGCGGATGTAATCAGCGCTTCATACATGATGGACTTGGCGTTCCAGGGTACATCCCGGGCATGGTTACGATCCATCAGCCCGGCCAGCAACTCCTGATCCAGGCTGCCCCAGTTGACGCCAATCCGGATCGCTTTTCCCCAACGGACGGCAGCTTCCACCATTTGCGAAAACTGCAGGTCACGCTTGTCACCCTTGCCAACATTGCCCGGATTGATACGGTACTTGGACAGCGCTTGTGCGCATTGCGGATAGTCCGTCAGCAAACGATGGCCGTTGTAGTGAAAATCACCGATCAAGGGCACGTCGACGCCCATTCGATCCAGTTGTTCCCGAATGGGAGCGACAGCCATCGCTGCTTCAGGCGTGTTGACCGTGAGACGCACCAACTCCGAGCCTGCCAGGCTGAGTTCCTTGATCTGGATCGCCGTGCCAATCACATCGACCGTATCGGTATTGGTCATGGACTGCACACGTACCGGTGCACTGCCACCCACCGTCACCACCCGGCTGCCCCAAACGATCTGCGCCTGAAGGGATTTCCTGATTGGCGCGCTGCCAGGCACAACGGGTTGCTCGTTTTCCATTAATTGACCTCAAACCGTGCTACGTTGTTTTTTGACAGCGACGACAAATCCAGTGCATTGCCGCGCACCGTGACCGAAACCATGTCAGCGCGCCCCAACACCACCGAAAGCGGTGGTTTGGCCGCAATGGGCAGAACCTCACCCATGCTTGTCAGCTTGCGCACCAGCAATGTCCCGGAAGCGTCAGTCACCTCCACCCAGGATGCCCCTTTGGCAGACAAAACAAGCACGGCCTCGGAGCCCGACCCCTGCAGGACCTGCGACGGCTCGGATGCCGGGCTCCCCTTGAGGTCTGGCAAAGAACCCAATACTGGACTATCGGCTAACTTGACTGGTTCAGAAAGCGATGCTGACTCCGGTTTATCCTGCCGCAGTTTGGGCTTCAGTTCGATACCCTGCTCTGCCGTGTCAGCGGGAGCTGCGCCTGCGCTAGTCAAATCAGAATCATTGGGTTGGGTTGGCCAAAATGCGATCGCCACAATCACGATCAACAAGGCAATAATCGACAGACCAACCGGGTTAGCGACCTGCCGCCACGAGAAACCAGCGAAGCGTCCCGGTGCTTCAAAAGTGGTGTTGAGTCCGTCATAGTCCGTTTTGATCTGAGGCGACTGGCGTTGTGGCAACGCAGACATCACCGGTTTCGGATCAAGTTTCAAAGACCGACAAACACTCAGAGTCAAAGCGCGCACAAATACGACATCCGGCAGCAAATCAAATCGATCAGCCTCCAGTGCTTCCAGCTTTCTGACAGGGACCTTTAACGATACTGCCAACGCAGCAATGTGCAAACCCTGCGCTTCACGCGCTGCCCTCAGCAGCGCACCCGCACCACCCGATCCACTTGACGGCGGCGTCAGGCTGGGTGACGGCGAAGACCCCTGCATGACCATGACCGAGTTGTCATTCATTGAACGCACCTCGTCGCAACCGGTCAAGTTCAGGTGACTGGGGGAATCGCCGTTGCAATTGGGTGGACAACTGCGTGACCGCATCCTGATTGGCCAGTCGCTTTTCGACCTTGATACCCAACCAAAGTGACTCAGCGTTGGCCAAATCACTGTTGTTGAGACGGCGGATATAAAACTGGGACCGCACGAACTCCCCTTTTTTGAACAGGATGTTGGCAAGGTTGTATCCGGTCACCGGATTGCCCGCATCAAATTCATATGACCTCAACAAACTGGATTCAGCTTCCTTGAGCATGCCAGCGCGCTCCTGACAAAGACCCAAGGCCCTGAAAGTCTTTGCACGTTCGCCGTAGAGGGGATCAGAAAGAGCGCGGGAAAAAAGATCGAAAGCCAGGGGAAACGCCTGTTGCTGACATTTGAGCCATCCCAGATTGTGGAGCACATCAGCATTCTTGGGATTGAGTGCCATGGCCTTGTTGAAGCTGTCTTCGGCGATGGTGAAATCGTTCAGACGCATGTAGATCAGGCCTCTGAGGCTGTAAGCATCCGAAAAAAGAGGATCTGCCGCGATCGCCTGCTTGAGCTCATCCAGAGCAATCGTGGTTTTCCCTTGCTCGAAATAACCCAATGCCAGCTCAATGCGGATCCTTGCCCGCTTTCGCTCTGCTGTCTCATCTGACTCCGTGACAAGTTCACCTCGCCCGCCCCCGGTCGCGACGGATGACTCGCCACGACTGGCACAAGCCGTCACGGCAACACCAATCAGTACCGGCAAGACCAAAATAGCAATAAGGCGTCTGAACAATTCCATGGGGTCACGGCGGGGGGTGAATGCAGGTCTCAGAGCTGGATTTACAGGGTGGGTTGCAGCAGCACGGTGCGGCGACGCGCCAACCGTTCCACCACACGCGTGCGATCAATCACTTCACCTGCCAATTGGCCACAGGCCGCATCGATATCATCGCCGCGCGTCTTTCGAATGGTCGTTGTGATTCCTGCATCGGTAAGAATTTTCGCAAAACTGGCTATCCGAGCGGCAGGAGATCGCAACAAACCGGAACCAGGAAAAGGATTGAACGGGATCAGATTGAACTTGCACCACGCCTTGGATTTTGCACCCGTGCCAGCCAATTCAACCAGTTGAACAAGTTCCCTGGCCTGATCAGAATGATCGTTGACGCCATCGAGCAGGCAATACTCCAAGGTTATGAAGTCTCTGGGCGCAGCCTGCAGGTAGCGAGCACAAGCATTCAAAAGCTCTCCCAGCGGATACTTCACATTCAGAGGCACCAACTGGTCGCGCAGGCCATCATTACTGGCGTGCAGCGACACCGCGAGTGCCACCGGGCAATCCTTGGCGAGACGATCCATCATCGGCACAACACCGGACGTTGAAACGGTCAGTCGCCGCCTGGATATGCCGTAGGCATGATCATCCAGCATCACCCTCAAAGCTGGCAGCAGTGCATCGTAGTTTTGCAACGGCTCGCCCATGCCCATCATCACAACATTGGTGATGACCCGTTCGTCGCTGCCGAGATGTTGACGCAAAAAATGCTCGGCGAACCAAAGCTGGGCGACGATTTCACCGGTGGTCAGGTTGCGACTGAAACCCTGATGTCCGGTGGAGCAAAAACGGCATCCCACTGCACACCCAGCTTGCGATGACACGCAAAGTGTGCCACGATCATCCTCCGGGATGTACACCGTTTCAATCACGTTGCCACCACCCACATCAAACAACCATTTAATGGTTCCATCGGTAGAGCCGTGCTGAGAAACCACCGGTAGAGGACGAACGATGGCACAGGTGTTGAGCTTTTCCCGCAAAGATTTGGCGAGATCGGTCATGGCATCAAAATGAGGGGCTCCCTTTTGATGGATCCAGCGAAACAGCTGAACTGCCCGAAAGCGCTTTTCACCCAGCCGTTCACAATAGGCGGCCAAGCCCTCGAGGTCAAAATCGAGCAGGTTGGCCGTCATCGTCTTCTTAACGCGAGTAAACGTTCATTCCGGGAAAGAAAAATGCCACTTCAACGGCGGCTGTCTCGGCAGCGTCTGAACCGTGAACAGCATTGGCGTCAATGCTGTCTGCAAAATCTGCACGGATCGTGCCAGGAGCAGCCTTTTTCGGGTCAGTGGCACCCATAAGTTCGCGATTCTTCAGTATGGCATTGTCGCCTTCAAGCGCCTGGATCATCACCGGACCGGAAATCATGAAATCCACGAGATCCTTGAAAAATGGGCGCGCCTTATGAACAGCATAAAAGGCCTCTGCCTCGCCGCGAGACAAATGTGCCATTTTGGCGGCAACAACCTTCAAACCAGCGGCTTCAAAGCGTGCATAAATCTGGCCAATGACGTTCTTGGCAACCGCATCGGGTTTGATGATGGAGAGAGTTCTTTCGATTGACATATAAATTCCTTATTCAAAAATGTAAATTGGTGGGCTTGACCAAACCCTTGATGATAACCGGATCCCTCTGCAAACTGAGTCCAACAGACAGCCTCGTCATCGCGTACGGCCAGACGGGCGCCGGGAGCCAGACGAACCCGAGCCTGCTCCACTCCTCTTGCGAGCATCCTGACGTTGCTTGGTGAAGCTATCCACACCGATATAGCCCAAAGAGGTTTTCATGGGATCCGGTTGCCCACCAGCTGACGGCCCTTGGCGCGGTGACTGGCCGCCGCCAGAACGCCCGCCACCGGATCGCCCACGCGATGCACGGCCAGCGGATTGACCGCTTCTGGGTAACCCTGCCTGCGTGTCATCGACCTCACCGGGCCGCCCGTGCGCCACCCGGGACAGCGCCCGAATATCGGCGTCATCAAGCTCCATCCAGGCACCCCGCTTGAGTCCGCGTGGCAAAACCATCGCACCATAGCGAATCCTGATCAAGCGACTGACCGCATGGCCAAGCGATTCCAGCATTCGCCTGACTTCGCGGTTACGTCCTTCAGAAATGGTGACTCGGTACCAGCAGTTTGAGCCCTCCCCGCCTCCGTCTTCGATGCTGCCAAACTGCGCCAATCCGTCGTCCAGTTGAACGCCCGCCAGGAGTTTGGCCTTTTCCTCAGACGTCAGTGCGCCCAGCACCCGCACGGCGTACTCGCGCTCCAGTCCGAAACGTGGGTGCATCAGATTGTTGGCCAGCTCGCCGGAACTGGTCAGCAACAGCAGACCTTCCGTGTTCAGGTCCAGTCGGCCAACTGACTGCCATTTGCCTTGAAACAACTTGGGAAGTTTGCGAAAAACGGTTGGACGGTTTTGTGGATCATCATGACTTACTACCTCTCCGGCGGGTTTGTGGTAGGCAATTACCCGTGCAGGCGGAGGTGCTACGCGAAACCGGATTGGCTTTCCGTTGACTTTGACGTGGTCACCAAACTGAACCCGTTGTCCTATGTGCGCAGGCTCGTTGTTGACCGTGATGCGACCCTCAAGGATCAATTGTTCCATCTCCAAGCGCGAGCCCATGCCGGCCTGCGCCAGAACTTTGTGCAGCTTGGGCGACTCTGGCTGCGGTGGCAAGACCCGCTTGAGCGGCACGGTGCCAGGACTGGCTTCCTCGGCGTCAAACTTGCCGGAAATGACATCTTCGAATCGGATCACATCCGATGCTGGTATGTCAGACGTTGGCAGGTGTTCTGTCATCATCAGGTTCCTCGTTAGCAGGCGCACCAGGCATTGGCTGGACCAAAGCGCCGTTTTCCCAAATTAACTCCTCCGAGCTCGGCAACGAGCCCACCATCTGACCCGCTGACTCCGGTAGCGGTAGTTGATTCAATGACTGCAAACCGAAATCATCAAGAAACTGCCGCGTTGTCGCAAATAGCGCAGGTCGCCCGATGGTGTCCCGATATCCGATGGTCTCGATCCAGCCACGATCCTCGAGTTGTTTGACTGTCAGAGAGTTGACAGTGACACCGCGAATGGTTTCAATATCACCGCGAGTCACGGGTTGTTTGTAAGCAATGATGGCCAACGTCTCCAAGGTCGCACGTGCATAGCGGGGTGGCTTTTCCGGATATAAGCGATCCAGATAGGGACGCATTTCGGGACGACTTTGCAAGCGCCAACCATTGGACACAGCCACCAACTCAACGCCGCGTGACTGCCATTCATGTTGCAGGTCTGTCAACAGAATCCGTATCGAATCTGCACTCAGGCCCTCGTTGAAAAGCGAGCGCATATCGCGCATCGCCAAAGGTTGCGGCGAACAAATCAAGGCAGTTTCAAGGATGCGTCTGGCATCCGTTGTGTTCATGGCTTAGTCAATTCCGAAAAATACCCGTACGATCACACGGTGATCACGGCTCTATGGGTTTTGAAAGGCGATTTGCAAGACGAAACGAATTTCGGGGCAAGATGCAGATCCGAGTCGGAACGGATCAGATTTCATGCAGATTGTACTTGAGGCCCCAAAGGTTCAGCGCCTGTTCAAAGTCTGACGGTGGCTGCGCGACAAAGACCATGGGCAAGCCCGTCATCGGATGCTGAAAAACCAGTTTCACAGCGTGCAAGGCTTGCCGCGCCATGCCAGCGCCAAACACGCCACCGTACAGCGGGTCTCCAACCAACGGGTAACCCAAACCTGACAAATGCACCCTAATCTGGTGAGTACGACCTGTCTGCAAGCTGCAGTGCACCAGACTACCTGTGGCGCAACTGTCCAGGCATCTGAAATCGGTATGCGCAGCTTTGCCTGCATGTCGTGCCAGGTCGACCACTGCCATGCGCAGTCGATTGGCAGGATCACGGCCTATCGGCGCGCTCGCCTGGCAAACCGGATTTCCCCTCCAGGTGCCTTGCGCCAATGCCAGGTAGTGTCGCTTCACGGTCCGATCGGCAATGGCTCTTACCAATGCATCCATCACCAGGCGGGTCCTGGCCACGACCATCAAACCACTGGTGTCTTTGTCCAGACGGTGCACGATTCCCGCACGCGGAAGTTCAAACGCCTGTCGATCAAAGGCCAGCAACCCATTCATCAACGTACCCGACCAGTTGCCAGGTGCCGGGTGCACTACCAATCCGGCCGGTTTGTTGATCACCAGCAAATGAGCATCTTCATACACCAGGTTGAGCCCCATCGACTCGGCCTTGAATGCTTGACTCTGTGGCGTTGGTCGCAGCTCCACTGAGGTCTGATCGCCCACTTTTACCCGCTGCGCCGCTTTGGCTGCCGGTTTGCCGTTGACGCAAACGGCCCCGATGTCAACTAACTGTTGCAGGTAACTGCGGGAAAACTCGGGCACAAGCTCGACCAGCACCTGATCCAGCCGCCGATTGTGCTGCTCTGGGCCTAGTGTCGATACCCTGCGCTCGAACTCGGCTTCAGCCAGGTCGACTTCCGCCTCGGCTGGTTCGGGGGGGGTCGATATAATGGTTTCGCTATTTCTCAAGAAAGATGTCCTACATGCCCGGTCACAAATTATCAGTGCTCTTCAGTCCGTTTTTGGCGGCTGCTGTCTTGGCGTTGGAGGGCTGCTCCACCACTGCGGTCGACCAGACCGTCGGCTGGAGCCCCAATAAGATCTATGCTGAGGCAAAAGATGAAATGAAGTCTGGTGCCTATGAAAAGGCTGTACCACTTCTGGAAAAGCTGGAAGGTCGTGCTGCCGGTACGCCATTGGCCCAGCAGGCGCAGGTGGATAAGGCCTACGCGCACTACAAAGCAGGTGATTCCATTCAGGCGGTGGCAACGCTTGACCGATTCATGAAACTGCACCCGGCAAGCCCTGCCATTGATTACGCGCTCTACTTGAAAGGCCTGGTCAATTTTAACGACGACCTTGGATTGTTTTCCTCGTTCACACAACAAGACCTGGCTGAACGGGATCAAAAAGCTGCCAAAGAGTCGTTTGAATCGTTCAAGGACCTAGTGACAAGGTTTCCCGACTCCCGTTACGCAGCCGATGCGCGCGCGCGCATGGACTACGTCGTCTCTTCGTTGGCACAGTCTGAAGTTTATGTTGCCAACTACTACTACCACCGTGGCGCCTATTTGGCGGCTCTCAGCCGCGCCCAATCAGCGATTGCAGAATATCAGGGTGTGCCAGCGATTGAAGAAGCACTCTTCATCATGGTCAGGTCCTACGACGCCTTGAATATGTCAGAAATGCGCGATGACACGCGCCGGGTTCTTGAGAAAAACTATCCGCAGTCCCCGTACATCACGCAAGGATTCAAAAACAAATCTCAACCCTGGTGGAAGTTCTGGTGATTCTATGAAAGCCAAGGGATACCGGCTGACCGCCGCAACCGGTATACACAAAGGGGATCGCGACTACCAGCAAGACCAGGTCGCGTTGTTGGCACATCCGCGCGTGAAAGGGTGTGTCATGGCGGTGCTGGCAGATGGCATGGGTGGTCGCAGTGGCGGACGCAAAGCATCGGATCAGGTCATTCTGACTGCCAGGCAACTGTTTGAGCGATATTCTCCCGCGATGGATGACCCGGCGGAAGTGTTGAGGCAACTGGCAGCCGAGGCACATACCGTCATCAAACTCACCGCCCTCTCCACTGAAGAAGAGCCGCACAGCACGCTGGCCGCCTTCATCGTGGATTCGGGGGGCAATTGCCAGTGGGCACACGCCGGAGACTCGCGCATCTATTTCTATCGCGGTGACCGGCTGATGCAACGAACCCTTGACCATTCTTACGTTCAAACGCTGGTCAATCAAGGCGAACTTTCCGCCGAGGAAGCCAATTTTCATCCGCGTTCCAACATTTTGATGGGATGTCTTGGCACTGAGAAGGATCCGCCTTTGGAATTGGCACCGGCGTGTCAAATGCAACCCGGCGATACCTTGCTCGTCTGCAGCGATGGGGTGTGGCACTACTTCAACGACGTAGAAATTGGTTCGATTCTGTCCACCCTGTCTGCGCGTGAAGCCAGTGAATTCCTGATAGCCAAGGCGAGAAGCCGTGCCAAGGGCAGCGGTGACAACCTGTCACTGGCGATCGTAAAGTTTGAGTCGCCACTGGAGCCGACCCACAAGACGCCTGAACCGATCAGCGCTTCAGTGGGCGGCGATCAACGCAAGGGACTCTGGCCAGGTGACGCGGGTGCCGGATAGGCATCGGCTGGATCAGCGAGCTTGCTTTCCGCGCGCTGCAGGGCCTGTAAAGCTCTGGACTGGCGTTCCATGTCGTTCAGAATGATTTCCTGGCGCCGCAGGTCATTCAGCACACTGCGTTGCTGTGCCCGCAGTTCACGCAAGCAGTCCGTGACGGCAAACCTGGCATAACAGGCTTTTTCAGCTTCCTGCCGCAGTTGGGCCTGTTGAGCACGTGTATCGGCGATGCGTTGGCGCTGTTCGGCCACAGCCAGCGTGTCGCCAAACGCGCCAACCCCTGAAGTGGCCAGCAGGACTGCCAGCCCAACAGATGAAATTGGTCTTGCCCGCTTCATGTCAGACGGGTATCCACGTCACGGCGTTGCAGGCTAAGAAACTCAGCCGACTGCATCTCGTTGATGCGCGACACCGTCCGGGCAAACTCGTGCGCCAGTTGACCTTCGGTATAGAGTTGCTCTGGTGGCACCGCAGCCGACATGATTAACTTGACACGCCGGTCATAGAGCACGTCGACCAGCCAGGTAAAACGACGCGCCTCAGCAGACATTCGCGGTGGCAACTCAGGCACATTGCTTAACAGCACGGTATGAAACTGGCTGGCAATCTCAAGGTAGTCATTTTGAGACCGGGGGCCGCCACACAGGGCCTTGAAATCAAACCACACGACGCCTCCTGCACGTCGGCACGCATGAATGGTGCGGGCCTCGATTTGCAGAGCAGGGTTTTCATCCTGCGAACCGGCCAACCGTTCGAATGCCTTGAGCATGGCAATCTCGGCCTGTTCACCGAGCGGACTGTGATAAATCTGCAACTGCTCCAGCACGCGACCCCGATAGTCGGTGCCGTTGTCGACATTCACAACCGATAGCCTTTCCTTGAGCAAAGCGATGGCTGGAAGAATACGATCCCGATGCATGCCATTGGGGTAAAGATCGTCGGGCTTGAAGTTGGAGGTGGTCACAAACCCGACACCTTGGTCAAACAGCGCTTGCAGCAAGCGATGAAGAATCATCGCATCGGTGATGTCCGACACATGAAACTCGTCAAAACAGATCAGTCGATACTTGCTGGCCATGCGTTTGGCCAGCATATTTAGCGGGTTGGCCGTGCCCTGCAGCGCGGCGAGTTCACGGTGCACTTCACGCATGAACTCATGAAAATGCAGACGGGTCTTGCGTTTGAGCGGCACCGCCCCGTAAAAACAATCCATCAGAAAACTTTTTCCCCGCCCGACCCCACCGTACATGTAAATGCCGCGCGGAATGGGTGGATGGTTGATCAGCTTCTTGAACCGGTTGGAGCGTTGTTCCTTGAAACGCGCCCACTCGCGTGCGCAGGTCTCCAGCACACCGAGCGCTCTCAACTGCGCCGGATCTGCGGTGTAACCACGCGCCAACAACTCCGCTTGATACGCTTTCCTGACAGTCACGGGACTTGGTTCACTATACTAAAAATAGCTTCCAACACTTACAGAATAAATGCTAGAAGCCAATTTTCATAGATTTTTTCAAAAGTTCAGCGTGCGCTTGTCCACCGCCAGCGCGGCCTCTTTGGTCGACTCGCTCAACGACGGGTGCGCATGGCAAATCCGGGCGATGTCCTCGCTGCTGGCACGAAACGCCATGGCCACCACACACTCGGCAATCAGCTCGCTGGCCATCGGACCAACGATGTGCACGCCCAAAATCTCGTCGGTTTTGGCGTCAGCGAGCATCTTGACCATGCCGGTGGTGTCGCCCAAAGCGCGCGCGCGCCCGTTTGCCAGGAAGGGAAAGGTGCCTGCCCTGTAGGCAACACCGTCGGCTTTGAGCTGCTGCTCCGTGCGCCCGACCCAGGCAATCTCGGGACTGGTGTAAATGACCCACGGAATGATGTTGAAGTCGACGTGGCCGTGCTGGCCGGCAATGCGCTCAGCCACAGCAACGCCTTCTTCCTCGGCTTTGTGCGCGAGCATCGGGCCGCGCACCACATCGCCCACTGCCCACACGCCCGGCAAGTTGGTTTTGCAGTCTGCATCGACCACAATCGCCCCACGCTCATCGAGCTTCAGGCCAACCGCTTCTGGGTTCAACCCAATGGTGTTGGGCACCCGGCCAATCGAGACAATGAGCTTGTCGACCTCCAGCGTCTTGGCCTCGCCTTTGGCACTGGTATAGCCAATGCTGACGCCCTTCTTGCTGGTGGCGACTTCACCCACCGTGACGCCCAGCTCAATTTTGAGCCCCTGCTTGTCGAACGCCTTCTTGGCCTCTTTGGCAATCTGCTCATCCACCGCGCCCAGAAAGGTCGGCAGTCCTTCCAGAATCGTGACCTCAGCACCCAGGCGACGCCAGACTGAGCCCATCTCCAGCCCAATCACACCCGACCCAATCAACGCCAGCTTTTTCGGAACTGCCCCGATGCGCAGCGCCCCATCGTTGGACAGCACCAGTTCTTCGTCAAAAGGCGTGCCTGGCAAGGCGCGCGCGTTGGAGCCGGTGGCGATGATGATCTGCTGGCCGACGAGGCTTTCGTCAGCGGGCCCGCTGACTTTGATCTCATAACCCGCCTCCACCGCTTTCACAAACGACGCGCGGCCGTGAAAGAAGCTGATCTTGTTTTTCTTGAACAGGTAAAGAATGCCGTCGTTGTTCTGTTTGACCACCGTGTCCTTGCGCGCCACCATCTTGGCAACGTCCATGCTCAGGCCCTTGACCGTGATGCCATGCTCCACAAAGTGATGGCTGGCTTGCTCATAATGCTCGCTGCTTTGTAGCAGCGCCTTGCTCGGAATGCAACCCACGTTGGTGCAGGTTCCGCCTGGGGCAGGACCACCTGAACTGTTTTTCCACTCGTCAACACAGGCGACGTTTTTCCCGAGCTGGGCGGCACGAATCGCCGCCACATAGCCCCCTGGACCACCACCGATCACAATCACATCAAATTGCTTGCTCATTTTTTTGCTTTCTAAATGCCACGAGGAACCGGAACGCCACAGGATAGGACAGCTCCGACGGCGACTAGCAGTTTGCGTTGGGAGTCTGACGCGGCGAAGTCAAGGACGAGGATTGGGGCTCGCCCCAATCCGGCGGACATTCGCGGAGTTAGATACCCAATGCGTGCTGCGGATTAAGGAGAACTGCTCGATGGGTACTCAAATATCAAACAGCAGTCGCGCCGGATCTTCCAGCGCTTCTTTCATGGCCACCAGACCCAGAACGGCTTCACGACCATCAATAATGCGGTGGTCATATGACATGGCAAAGTAGTTCATCGGGCGCACCACGACCTGGCCGTTTTCCACCATGGCGCGGTCTTTCGTGGCGTGAACGCCCAAAATCGCGCTCTGCGGCGGGTTGATGATCGGGGTGGACATCATCGAACCAAACGTGCCGCCATTGCTGATCGAGAAAGTGCCGCCGGTCATCTCTTCCATGCCCAGTTTGCCATCACGCGCCTTCACACCAAACTCGGCAATCTTCTTCTCGATATCAGCAAAACTCATCTGGTCGGCATTGCGCAAAATCGGCACCACCAGGCCGCGTGGCGAACCGACCGCGATGCCGATGTCAAAGTAGCCGTGGTAAACAATGTCGGTACCATCCACCGAGGCGTTGAGTACCGGGAATTTTTTCAGCGCGTGTACTGCTGCCTTGACAAAAAAGCTCATGAAGCCGAGCTTGACACCGTGCTCTTTTTCAAACTTCTCCTGCATGCGCTTGCGCATGTCCATGACAGGCGCCATGTTGATCTCGTTGAACGTGGTCAAAATGGCGTTGGTGCTTTGCGACTGGATCAAGCGCTCGGCCACACGCGCCCGCAGGCGGCTCATCGGCACACGCTGCTCAGGGCGCCCCGCCAGTTCGGCAGCAAGACTCCCAGTGGGCGCAGCAACCTGAGGTAATAAAGCGGCCGCAGGTTTTGCGGGCATTGCGGGGGCAGCTATCAGTTTTGGTACTGCCTGAGCCACTGGCGCTGCGCCTGCCACTGCTGCCAGCACATCACCCTTGGTCACACGGCCGTCTTTTCCGGTCCCAGGCACAGAACCCGCAGCGAGCTGGTTGTCGGCCATCAGTTTGGCCGCTGCCGGCATCGCCACGCCGGCCATGCTGCTGATGGCAGCAGGCGCAGGGGCCGAAGCGGCCGCCATAGCCAGGGTAATAGGCGCTGCAGCAGCCACTGCTGCGCCAGCCACCGCCTCGGTATCGATGCGAGCAATGAGTTGCTCGGCCGCGACGGTGCTGCCGTTGGGCTCGACGATTTCGACGATGACACCAGCGGATGGTGCAGGTACCTCCATCACAACCTTGTCGGTCTCGACTTCAATCAGGATTTCATCCACAGCGACGCTGTCGCCGACTTTCTTCTTCCATTGCAACAGAGTGGCTTCAGCCACAGATTCAGACAGTTGCGGGACTTTGACTTCTACGATTGCCATGACAGTGCTTTCAAAAAATGAGGGGTAACGCCCCCAGCCAAGACCGCTCCTGGCCAGGTTTCAGGCGAATTTATTTGGTCAGAATGAAGCCCTTGAGCTTGGCAAAGGCACCTTCAACCAGGGCTTTTTGCTGTTCCTGATGCAGGTGCGAATAGCCCACTGCCGGTGACGCAGAAGCGGCGCGACCCGAATACCCGAGCTTTTGCCCCTCCAGCATGTTCTCGTGAATGTAGTGTTGCACAAAGAACCAGGCACCCTGGTTTTGCGGTTCATCTTGCGTCCACACCACATCGGTCGCGTTCGGGTACTTTTTCAGCTCGGTGGCAAACGCCTTGTGCGGGAACGGGTACAACTGTTCCACCCGCAAAATCGCCACATCGTCGACACCCTTTTCCTCGCGTTTCTTCGACAGGTCATAAAACACCTTGCCCGAACACGCGATCACGCGTTTGACCTTGTCGTTGCGCAGCACCTTGTGGTCAGGAATGATGGTCTGAAAACTTCCTTTGGTGAACTCCGACAACGGTGACGCAGCATCCTTGTTGCGAAGCAGCGATTTTGGCGTGAAGATGATCAGGGGTTTGCGCAGGTTGCGCACCATTTGCCGACGAAGCACATGAAAAATCTGGCTGGCTGTGGTGGGTTGCACCAGTTGCATGTTGGTGTCGGCTGCCAGTTGCATGAAGCGCTCAACGCGGGCTGAGCTGTGCTCGGGACCTTGGCCTTCGTAGCCGTGCGGCAGCATCAGCGTGATGCCATTGACCCGTCCCCATTTGACTTCGCCAGAGGCGATGAACTGGTCGATCACCACCTGTGCACCATTGGCAAAGTCACCAAACTGCGCCTCCCAGATCACCAGAGTGTTGGGGTCGTTGGAGGCATAGCCATACTCAAATCCCAACACGGCCTCTTCTGACAAGATGGAGTCGATCACAACAAAAGGTGACTGGCCCTCAGCAACGTTTTGCAATGGCACATAGGTGCCCTCGTTCCACTTTTCACGATTCTGATCATGAATGACGGCATGCCGGTGGGTAAAGGTACCGCGCCCGCAATCCTCGCCGCTCAAGCGCACACCATAACCGCTGGCCACCAGCGAAGCAAAAGCCATGTGCTCACCCATGCCCCAATCCACCGGAATGTCGCCGCGCCCCATGGCGGCACGGTCGTCGTAGACCTTCTTCACCAAAGGATGTGGCGTCACTGTTGCCGGCAATGTGGTGATCTTTTCGGCCAAGCGCTTCCACTCGGCGGTGGGAATGGCGGTGTCGCCGGCGTCGGTCCATTTTTTACCCAGAAATGGGGTCCAGTCGACTGCATATTTGCTCTTGAAATTTGTCAGCACCGGGTCGGTGGTGTGGCGACCGGCATCCATGGCGGCACGATAGGCCTTGGCCATGTCGCTACCCAAATCGTCACCCAGGCCTTGCGCAGCCAGTTTGTCCGCATAGAGCTTGCGGGTACCGGGATGTTGGGCGATCTTTTTATACATCAGCGGCTGGGTCAGAGCAGGTGTGTCCTGCTCGTTGTGCCCCAGCTTGCGGAAACAAATGATATCTAGCACCACGTCTTTGCGGAATTCCATTCGGTATTCCAATGCCCACTGCATCGCCATCACCACCGCTTCGGGGTCGTCGCCGTTGACGTGCATCACCGGTGCCTCCACCCCCTTGACGATGTCCGTGCAGTACAGGGTCGAGCGGTAATCACGCGGGTCGGACGTGGTAAAGCCGATCTGGTTGTTGATGATCAGGTGCACCGTGCCAGCTGTGGTGTAGCCTCGGGTTTGCGCCAGTGCCAGCGTCTCCTGGTTCACACCCTGTCCCGCAAACGCGGCATCACCATGCACCAGCACCGGCAGCACCTGGCGGCCAGTGGGGTCGCTGCGGCGGTCCATGCGAGCACGTACCGAGCCTTCCACCACCGGGTTGACAATTTCCAGGTGCGACGGGTTGAACGCGAGACTCAGGTGTACCGGGCCGCCGGGGGTGGTGACATCCGAACTGAAGCCCTGGTGGTACTTCACGTCACCGGCGGGCAAATCTTCAGGCGCCGTGTGATCAAACTCGGCAAACAGGTCGCCGGGCATCTTGCCCAACGTGTTGACCAGCACATTCAGGCGCCCCCGGTGAGCCATGCCAATCACAATTTCCTGCACGCCTTTGGCGCCGGCTTGCTGGATCAGCACATCCATGGCGGCGATAAAGCTCTCGCCGCCTTCCAGAGAAAACCGCTTTTGGCCGACGTACTTGGTATGCAGAAAGCGCTCCAGCCCCTCGGCGGCGGTCAGACGGTCAAGAATATGCTTTTTCTGTTGCGCATCGAAATTGGGCTTGCTGCGCACACTTTCCAGCTTTTGCTGCCACCAGCGCTTTTGGGTCTGGTCGGTCAAATATTGGTACTCGGCACCGATGCTGCCGCAGTAGGTTTCGCGCAGCGCATTGAGCAGTTCGCGCAACGACATCTTGTCCTTGCCAAAGAAGGTGTTGCTGACATCAAAAACCGTTTCATAGTCCGCGTCGCTGAAGCCATAAAACGCGGGCTCAAGCTCAGGAATGGCCGGGCGCTCGGTGCGTTTGAGCGGATCGAGATCGGCCCAACTGGCACCCACATTGCGGTAGGCGGCGATCAACTGCTGAGCAGCGGTACGCTTGCGGCCCATTTCGGCATCTACACTGGCAACGATGACCTTGGTCCCACCCGCCTTGGCGCGCTGGGCAAAGGCGTCGATCACGGGTTGATGCGGCACGTCGCGCGCATTGCTTCCGTCCACCGCAGGCACATGCTGCAGGGCGTCGAAATAGTCGCGCCAGGTATCGGGCACGCTGCCAGGGTTGGCCAGATAGTTCTCGTACATCTCCTCGACGTACGGGGCGTTGCCGCCGAAAAGATAAGTGTTGGCCTGGTAGGCCTGATAAACCGTGCTGGTTTGACTCATGTGACGCTGACTTTCATTTCCCTTAAGGAAATTGGAGCTGGTTAAAGCTGCGGGTTGATTAACCTTCCGCGTCACGGCTTAACCGTTTGGCGGATGCGACTGTGGCGTTGGAAGGGGCCGGTTGCGGCTGGCGATTGTGCCACCCGCAACTTGGCACGAGGCTTACAAGGATTTGATTTTTCGCAAATTAAACGCTCACCAAATCCTTGATCTGCTGCAGGGCGGCTGGATCGTCCATGGTGGTCAGGTCGCCCGGATCACGACCTTCACACACCGCGGCAATGGCGCGACGCAAGCATTTGCCGCTGCGCGTCTTGGGTAACACCGTGACAAAGCGCACCCGAGCCGGACGGGCCACCGCGCCGAGGTCCTTGTCGACTAGCTTGAAGATTTCGGCTTCGAGCTTGAGGCGCGCTGCCTCGTCCGGAATCTGGCTAGCGTCCTTGACCACGGCAAACGCCATTGCCACCTGACCTTTGAGTTGATCAGCCACCCCCACCACCGCCACTTCGGCGACGTTGGGATGGGCAGATATGCTCTCTTCGATCTCACGCGTGCCCAGGCGGTGACCGGCCACGTTGATCACGTCGTCGGTTCGTCCCAAAATAAAATAATAGCCATCCGCATCGCGGATACCCCAGTCAAAGGTTGAATAGACGAGCTTGCCCGGAACGCTCTTCCAGTAGGTATTGACAAAGCGCTCGTCATCGCGCCACACAGTTTGCATACAACCGGGGGGCAATGGGCCCTCCACCGCCACCACACCTTTCTGATTGGCACCTTTGAGTTCTTCACCGGTCTGGTCGTCCAGTAGCTTGACGTCATAGCCGTACACGGCCTTGCCAGGGGAGCCAAACTTGCTAGCTGCCTTTTCAACGCCGTTGCAAATACTCAAAATAGGCCAACCGGTTTCGGTCTGCCAGTAGTTGTCGATGATCGGCTTGCCCAGGCCCTGACTGATCCATTGCGCGGTGGGTTCGTCAAGCGGTTCACCCGCCAGAAACAGCGCACGCAACGAGGACAGGTCGTACTTGGTCAACAACGCGGGGTCCTGTTTTTTCAGCACCCGCACCGCCGTGGGGGCGCTGAACATCACCGTAACTTTGTACTTCTCAACCAGGCTCCACCAGATACCGCCATCGGGGCGAATCGGCAAGCCTTCGTACATGATGGTCGCCATGCCCGCGATCAGCGGACCATAAATGATGTAGCTGTGGCCCACCACCCAGCCGATGTCGCTGGTGGAAAAATAGGTTTCACCCGCGTTACCCGCGTAAATGTGTTTCATGCTGGCCGCCAGCGCCACACAATAGCCACCGGTATCGCGCTGCACCCCTTTGGGTTTGCCGGTGGTGCCGCTGGTATACAAGGTGTAGCTGGGGTGGGTGGCGTCGACCCATTCGCACTCAACCACCGTTTCAAGGTGCTTTTGCCGCATAGCCCCCCACAGATGGTCGCGTCCTGCAACCAATTCCATAGCAGCCATGCCGCGATCGATCAGCAGAACCGATTCGGGCTTGTATTTGGACAAACGCAGTGCCTCATCCAGCAGAGGCTTGTACGGCACCGCCTTGCCGCCACGCGAACCGGCATCGGCGCTGACAATCACCCGCGGCTCAGCGTCCTCAATGCGCGACGCCAGCGAACCGGATGCAAAACCGCCAAACACCACCGAGTGAATCGCTCCGATGCGCGTGCAGGCCAGCATCGCAAAAGCCGCCTCCGCCACCATGGGCATATAAATCAGGACCCGATCACCCTTTTGCACGCCGAGTTCCTTGAGTACCGCCGCCATTCGCTGCACTTCGGCGTGCAGTTCACGAAAACTGTAGACCTTTTCCTGGTCAGTTTCGGTCGAGACAAAGATCAATGCAGCCTGATCGGGGCGGTCCTTCAAATGCCGATCGACCGCGTTGTGACACAGATTGGTGATACCACCTGCAAACCATTTGGCAAATGGTGGATTGCTGTAGTCACAGATCTGTTGTGGCGGAACTTTCCAGTCCACCAAAGTGGCCTGTTCTGCCCAAAAACCGTCACGATCAACGAGGGACTTCTGGTGGAATTCGGCGTAACTGCTCATGTTGGTTGTCTCCAAAGGGTTGTTAGAACTGAATTTATAATTATGAGTGGTGAACTTGCTACACGCTGACTCGTGCCGGGCTAGGCCCAAAGACCTGCACGGGTTGCCACAAAGGAGATGTCAACGGCAGATCCATCATTTCAATGTCCTGGGCCCGCATCTATTTGATCAAGGACTGGATGCTTCTGAACTGGGGATGCTCGGCCGAACGCACCCACTCAAACGCCACCATCTCGGTGGTCAATAACTCAGCACCAGCGCCCGCCAGACGATCGAAAGCGGCGTCCCGGTTGCGTTCTGTGCGCGAACTGCAGGCATCGGTCACCACCCAGACGTCAAAATCGTCCTCAAGCAAATGCAAGGCGGTTTGCAGCAGGCAAACATGCGACTCGCAGCCCGCAATGACAATGCTGTTGCGGACCAGCGGAGCAGTCGCGGGCTTTTGCAGGTGTTTGGGCAGGCTCCTTGCATTGCCCGCCATGGGCCTTGATGCCGGGCGCAACCACTCACCCAGGCCCTCTTCCACACCACTGAACTGCATTTTCGCCAGCGTCCTTTGACAGGCGGACCTCACTTCTACCGGATTAGGACCCAAGCGTGAAGGATTCTGTTCGGTACCAAAACACGGCACCTGCAGGAGCTGGGCAAATTTCGCCAGACGCACTGCGTTGCCGAGCACGCCTTCGGCGTCAAACATCGCGGGCATCAGTTTTTCCTGATAGTCCACCAGAACAAGTTGGGAGTTTTCCAGGTCAAGCAACATAAAGCACCTCAAAAAACAAAAGCCGTGATGAGCTGAATTAAACCGCACTCCGGACCAAGTACAAACAAAGGCCAGCGCATCCTTTGGCAACCACTTTTCAGGCGTTCCCGGTGTGTTTCCGGAGTCGAGTAAACTCCGCCTCTATGCACCTTCGATTCAAACTGTTGACTCCCCTTGTTCTGGCTTTGATGCTCAACGTGGCACAGGCCAGTCCCTCTGACGTGCATTCGAATCAGGAGGTATCACCAGCAAGCCAAATTCTGACGCAACTTGATCAGGTGCGGCAGACTGTGACCCTGGGCGCCACTGAATTGGTCGAAGGTGCGCTGAACCTGATTGGCGTTCCCTACCGGCGCGGCGGTAACTCGGTCGAAGATGGCCTCGATTGCAGCGGCTTGGTGAAGTCTGTTTACGCCCAAACCCTTGGCTTGATCCTGCCGCGCCGCGCGGACCAGCAGGCGGCTGCAACACAAAAGATTGACAAAACCGAACTGCAGCCTGGTGATCTGGTGTTCTTTAACACCATGCGCCGCGCCTTCAGCCACGTCGGTATTTATATTGGCGAAGGAAAATTTGTCCACGCTCCAAAGCCCGGCGCTTCGGTTCGAATTGACAACCTTGCGCAGTCATACTGGACCCGGCGCTTCGATGGTGCCCGACGCGTCCTGACGGGCGAAGATACGGCGCAACCGCGCTAGCCATTCAAATTCACGCATCGGGCGTGACTGGCCGGACCCGCACAGACGGTATGACCATCTGAAAGCAAGATCCGCGGCCGGGCGTGCTCTCGATGCTTAACTGCCCTTGATGCCGCTGCACCACGTGCTTGACGATGGCCAGTCCTAGCCCGGTGCCGCCGGTTTCACGTGAACGGCTGCGGTCAACCCTATAAAAGCGTTCTGTCAATCGGCCCAGATGTTCAGGTGCTATCCCCTGTCCACTGTCCTGGACCCTGAAACACACATCTCCGTCAGGTGTCAAGGCCGATCGCACGACAATGGAGCCACCTGCCGGCGTATATCGAACGGCGTTGCTCACCAGATTGCCCATGGCACTGAGCAGTTCGCTGGCGTTACCAGCAATTTCCACATTGGCAGAACTCTCGAACACCAGTTCTTGTGGGACAGACCCCTGCGGGCACACTAGGCGTGACAGGGCCTGCGCGTCGTGGCCCAATTGGTCCATCAGGCTGGCGATGGGGGTCCAACTGTCACAGCCTGGCGATGGGCTTCCCTCCAGCTTGGAGAGTGTTAACAGGTCACTCACCAAAGTTTGCATACGTCCCGCCTGCTGTGCCATCATCGCCAGGAATCGCTGTTGTTCGTCTGCATCCAAGGGCAGGCTCTGCAGAGTCTCGACAAACCCGGCCAGCACGGTCAATGGGGTACGAATTTCGTGCGACACATTGGCCACAAAATCCCGGCGCATCGCATCCGCCTGCTCCAGCATGGTCACGTCCCGCGACAGCAGCAGGCTGCGCCCCTCACCATAGGGGTGCAGTTGTACCGAAAGACTGACGGGGCGTCCAGGCTTACTGTCACGCCCCGTCAGTGTCACGTTGTGGCTGAAGTCCCCCGCCGCCAAGTAACGTACAAAGGCCGGATCACGTACCAGGTTGGATATAACCTGGGCCAAGTCGCGCTGAACCTCAATCCCGAAGTGCAGCGCCGCGGTCTGGTTGCACCATTCAATGCGGGTTTGTTGATCAAGCAAAACCACCCCGTTGGGCGACGCCTGAAGCGCAGAAAGGAAGTCCTGCAATCTGCGTTGGCTTTGCTCGTATTGCTCTTCGCGGGTACGCAACAGGCGACGCACGCGCTGTGCAGATTCACGCCAGATGCCGCTCAGCCAGGCCGCATCACCTATCACGCCAGAGCGCAACTGCAACAGCCAGCGCCATGCCGCAAGTGTGTCATACCCAAACCATAGCAAACCCGCAATGAGCGCGCCGGTCTGCGGGTTGGCGCGCTGTACTCCGTTGGCATCAGCCAGCCAACCCAGCAAGGCCCCAGCCAACAACGCTGTGAGATAACCTATCGTGCGCCAGAGCATGGCACAACCAAGCTTTGCGACGTCAGGCGATAACCGGCACCACGAACAGTTTCCAACATCTGGCCGGCCTCAGACCCGAGCGCCTCGCGCAGTCGCTTGACGTGCACATCGACCGTACGCTCTTCAATAAACACGTGATCGCCCCACACCCGATCCAGCAGCGCGGCACGTCCATGCACCCGCTCAGCGTGGGTCATCAGGTAGTGCAACAGCTTGAATTCAGTAGGCCCCAATTTGATGGCCTGATCTTTGAATGCAACCCGATAGGTGGCCGCATCCAGGCTCAGTTGTCCCAGCGTCACGGTTCCCGCGTCTTGCTCCGGGGCACGACGCCGCAGCACGGCACGGATACGGGCCAACAATTCTTTGGTGGAAAACGGCTTGGCAATGTAATCATCGGCCCCGGCATCAAGCCCGGCCACCCGGTCGATCTCGTCACTGCGCGCCGTGAGCATGATGATCGGCACCAATTTGGTCCGTGGATGTGCACGCCAGCGCTTAGCCAGGCTCAGACCACTCTCCCCCGGCAACATCCAGTCGAGCAAAATCACATCGGGCAGCACTGCATCAAGTTCAGCCTGCGCGGTAGCGCTGTCCATCGCCCAAATGGGACGAAATCCGCTGTGCCTGAGATTGACTGAAATCAGCTCGGCAATCGCCGGCTCATCTTCAACAATCAAAACGCCTGGCAAACGCCTCATTTCACCACCGATGCAACCTGATCCAAGGGGACGTGCCGAACATCTTCACCCTTGACGATGTAAATGATGAGCTCTGCAATATTCTTGGCATGGTCCCCAATTCGCTCGATTGCTTTGGCCAGGAACAACAAGTCCAGACTGGGCGAAATCATGCGTGGATCCTCCATCATGTAGGTGACGAGTTTGCGCACAAACCCGTCAAACTCCTGGTCGATCAGGTCGTCTTCTTTCAGAATGGCGAGAGCAGCGGTGGTATCGAGCCGGGCAAATGCATCCAGTGCCTTGCGTAGCAGGCTGGAAGCCAAATCTGACGCCACACGCAACTCAAGTGACGGCAACGCTCGCGGTGCACCGCTGTTGATGATGGACAGTACCATCCGAGCAATTTTTTCAGCCTCATCCCCCACCCGCTCCAGATTGGCAGTGGCTTTCGAAATCGCCATCAGCAAGCGCAGATCGCGTGCAGTGGGTTGACGTCGCGCAATGATGCTGGAGAGGTCGCGGTCGATATCGACCTCCATGGCGTTGACATTCATTTCGGTCGTCAACACCTGCCGAGCGACATCCACATTGAATTCAGACAGCGCGTAAACCGCTTGGCGGATCTGGGACTCCACCAGCCCTCCGAGTTCCATCACGCGCGAGGAGACGGCACCGAGTTCACTATCAAACTGGGATGACAAATGTTTATCTGACATGATGTGCTTTAAGTAATGACTAACCAAAACGGCCGGTAATATAGTCTTCAGTTTCCTGACGATTGGGTTTGAAGAATATCTGTTCAGTCGCGCCAAACTCCATCAGATCACCCAGGTACATGTAGGCGGTGTAATCGCTGCAACGTGCGGCCTGCTGCATATTGTGGGTCACGATCACCACCGTGTAGTCCTGTTTCAACTCGATGATCAACTCTTCAACCTTGGCAGTTGAGATCGGGTCCAGTGCGGAACACGGTTCATCGAGCAGGATCACCTCGGGCTTGATCGCCACACCGCGTGCAATACACAGGCGCTGCTGCTGCCCGCCAGACAGGCTGGCGCCGTTTTGCCTTAGCTTGTCTTTGACCTCATTCCAAAGGGCAGCCTTGCGCAGTGCCCATTCCACCCGCTCTTCCATATCCGTGGTGCTGAGGTTTTCGAACAGCTTCACGCCAAAGGCAATGTTGTCAAAAATCGACATCGGAAACGGCGTGGGTTTCTGAAACACCATGCCCACCTTGGCCCGAAGCAAGGCCACATCCTGCTTGCTCGTGAGCAGATTTTCACCGTCGAGCATCACCTCACCCTGCGCTTTCTGCTCTGGATACAGTTCAAACATGCGATTGAACACCCGCAGCAAGGTTGACTTTCCGCAGCCCGACGGGCCTATAAAAGCCGTGACTTTTTTCTCTGGAATTTCAAGGTTGATGCCTTTGAGGGCATGAAACTTGCCGTAATAGAAGTTCAAATCCTTGACGGAAATCTTGGATCGTTCTTCAGATGCAACCTGGTTCATCGTGGTCATGAAATGCCTTTGTGTTTCGGTTTGAACTCGTGCTCAGAGTTTGGTTCGGGTCAGCACGCGGGCCAGAATATTGAGCCCCAGGACCGCCAGAGTGATCAGAAAAACACCCGCCCAGGCCAGGTTTTGCCAGTTTTCATAGGGGCTCATGGCGAATTTGAAGATGGTCACCGGCAGACTGGCCATCGGTTCGCCCAGGCTTGAGGTCCAGAACTGGTTACTCAAGGCGGTAAACAGCAGCGGTGCCGTTTCGCCGGCAATACGC
Source organism: Rhodoferax sp. (assembly GCF_018063565.1). Classification (GTDB taxonomy): domain Bacteria; phylum Pseudomonadota; class Gammaproteobacteria; order Burkholderiales; family Burkholderiaceae_C; genus Rhodoferax. The sequence continues at coordinate 5,038 of NZ_JAGPBB010000026.1, read as the reverse complement.
GCCACCGCCAGCAAGACCCCGGTCACGACACCGGCTCGGGCAGAGCGCATGGTGATGCTCAAAATCACCTTCCATTTGGGGGCACCCAGGGCATACGCAGCCTCACGCAGGCCCGGAGGCACCAGTTGCAGCATATTCTCAGTGGTGCGAATCACCACTGGAATCACAATCAGGGTCAACGCCAGAATGCCAGCGTAGCCCGAAAATGACTTGAACCGTGTCACCACCACCGCATAGACAAACAGGCCAATCACGATGGAAGGCGCTGACAGCAGGATGTCGTTGACAAAGCGCGTGAGATTGGCGAGCAAGCCTTTGGTATTGAACTCTGCCAGATAGATACCTGCCATCACCCCAATGGGGGTGCCGACAAAGGTAGCAAGCACCACCATCAAAAATGACCCATAAATAGCGTTAAGCAACCCGCCTTCGTCATTGGGTGGCGGCGTCATCTGACTGAAGGTTGCCCATGTCAACCCGGCCGTACCCAGCCGAACGGTCTCAAACAGAATCCAGAACAGCCAGAACAGGCCAAATCCCATCGCCATCAGGGACAACACCAACGCCACAATATTGGTGAACTTGCGTTTGGCATATCGACCGGCACGCATTTCGGCCAAGGCCTGGGCGTGCAACAGGGTTTCGCTGGTGGTCATGATTTGGTGCCCTCCCCCTTCTTGAGTTGCGAAAGCAGCAATTTGGATAGTGACAAGACGACAAAGGTGATGAAGAACAAGACCAACCCCAAATACATCAGCGAAGCCTGGTGCAGACCGGCGCCGGCTTCGGCAAACTCATTGGCCAATGCCGAGGTGATGCTGTTGGCCGCCTGAAACAGGCTGAGCGAATCCAGTTGGTTGAAGTTGCCGATGACAAACGTGACGGCCATGGTTTCACCAATCGCCCGACCGAGCCCCAGCATGATGCCCCCGATCACACCCGCCTTGGTGTAAGGTAAGACGACCGTGGAGACGACTTCCCAGGTGGTGGCCCCCAGCCCATAGGCCGACTCTTTGAGCAGCGTCGGCGTCACCTCAAATACATCGCGCATGACCGCCGCAATAAACGGGATGATCATGATCGCCAAAATAATGCCAGCCGACAAAATGCCGATACCCACGGGTGGGCCGGAGAAAAACGCCTCCATGAACGGCACACCTTTGAACACGTGCTGCAACGGCTGCTGCACGTAGGTTGACAGAATCGGGCTAAACACCAGCAGCCCCCACATGCCGTACACAATCGATGGAATGGCTGCCAGCAACTCAATCGCCGTACCCAGCGGACGCTTGAGCCAGGCTGGAGACAGCTCTGTCAGAAAGAGCGCAATGCCAAAGCTGACCGGCACCGCAATCAGCAGCGCGATGGCCGAAGTCATCAGCGTGCCGTAAATCATCACCAGACCACCAAAGTCTTCCTTGACCGGGTCCCAGGTGGTCGAAATTAAAAAACCGAAGCCAAACTTCTGGATGGCTGGCCAGGCGCTAATGGTTAGCGAGATCAAAATTGCCAGCAGCAGTCCCAGCGTCAGCCAGGCTGCACCCTGAGCCAACCAGCCAAAGATGCGATCAGCCAGCGGGCCTGAACGCGCCTGCTTCATGGGTGGTGGTTTAGTTCTGTCACGCGAAACCATAGGAGATGTTGGGCCGGAACTTGTCCCAGCAGAAAGTGTAGCTGACACGTTTAGTTCTCCTTCTTCCGGGTAATCCGGGCCCAAGTGCTCATTACTTCAATGCAACCGGCTTGCCGGAGGTGTCTTTGACCTTGGCCCAAGACTTTTCGATCGTCGCAACGACCGACTCAGGCAACGCAACATAGTCCAGATCGCCAGTCGCTTTGGCACCGCTTCTGAACGCCCAGCTAAAGAACTTGAAAGTTTCGGTCGCGTTAGCGGGCTTGTCCTGCACGTTGTGCATCAGGATAAAGGTGGCGGTAGAGATCGGCCAAGTGCCTTTGCCAGGCTGGTTAACGATCAATTGGTAGAAAGACTTGCTCCAGTCAGCGCCCGCAGCCGCTGCCTTGAACGCCTCTTCGCTCGGCTCCACAAAGACACCGTCCTTGTTTTTCATCATGGTGTAGGTCATCTTGTTTTGTTTGACGTACGAATATTCAACGTAGCCGATCGAATTGGGCAGGCGGTTCACAAACGCTGCCACGCCTTCGTTGCCCTTGCCACCGGCGCCCACCGGCCAGTTCACGGCTGTGCCCTCCCCGACCTTGGCCTTCCATTCGGCGTGAACATTGCTCAAGTAATTGGTAAAGTTGAAAGTGGTGCCAGAGCCATCGGCACGGCGCACCGGTGCAATATCAACATCTGGCAAAGCCAACCCGGGGTTCAAAGCTTTGATGGCCGCATCACTCCACTTGGTGATCTTGCCGAGATAAATGTCTCCCAGCACTTGACCGTCAAGCTTCATCTGTCCAGGGGCAATCCCCTTGATGTTGATGACAGGTACCGTGCCACCAATCACCGTGGGAAACTGAAATTGGCCTTTTTTTGCCAGCACTTCGTCGGTTTGCGGCATATCAGACGCTCCGAAATCCACGGTTTTGGAGTCAATCTGCTTGATGCCGGCACCGGAACCTACTGACTGGTAGTTCACTTTGACGCCGGTCGCCTTGTTGTAGTCAGCGGCCCACTTGGAATACAAAGGTGCAGGAAAACTCGCGCCGGCACCGGTAATTTCCTGCGCACTGACCGTGCCGGCACCAAAAAATGCCAGGGCGGTGGTGGCCAAGATCGATTTAAAAACGCTGTGTGTCATAAAGAATCCTCATATTGACCAGAATAAAACCGAAAACTTTCGGCGACTCGTTACGCAATGTAAGACGTGAATATGTCAAGAGTGTGACAAAACCACGGTAGTTGCCACAAGAACGGTCGTCACCCAACTGTCACTTGAATGTCATCAAGATCAACAGCGTTTTGCGCTACCCTACCCGGTATTTGCTGCCTTTACTGGAACCCTAAACATGCTTGCCATCAAAAAAGCCCGTAAACTGATTGAAACCAACCCTAACGAGCCTGCGTCACAGATCATTGCCGCACTGGTTCTGGCGCTGGAAAGTGAGACCAGCATCTCAGTGGCGCAGTTGTATCAGCTGGACAACAAGCGCTTTGAGCTGGCGCTTGAGATTCTGGATGAATGGCGGCTGGATCGGCATTACGCCAGCAAGTTGCGCCTGATCGACACGAGCAGTCAGGCTCAGGATCTGCGCGCAACCAACCCGGATGCCACACAGGCCAGATCTACCCCAACCAACGGCTGAACTGGCGACAGCATCAAATCGCCATCCGGTTGTAAAGTTAGGATAGATTCGCAAGGTAGTGCCTATTGCACTCAGGAGCCAAACGTGATTCCCACCGATGATGAACTGATCCGGCGTATCCGCCGCGACCTGGCAGACAATTTTGACGAAGAGATAGAACTAGAACTGGAGGACAGAAACCTCGACGACATGGCCGAAAGCGCCATTGACACCGACTCTGCCGAGTACCGCGAAAGTCGACGTCTTTACTTCCGCGAGCTGTTTCGCTTGCAGGGTGAACTTGTAAAGCTGCAGGATTGGGTCGTCAAAACCGGTCAGAAAATCGTGATCTGCTTCGAAGGGCGCGATGCGGCAGGCAAAGGTGGCACCATCAAGCGCATCACCCAGCGCCTCAACCCACGCGTATGCCGGGTGGCGGCACTGCCCGCGCCGAATCTGCGCGAGCAGACACAATGGTATTTTCAGCGTTATGTAGCGCACCTTCCGGGTGCCGGTGAAATGGTGTTGTTTGACCGTAGCTGGTACAACCGCGCGGGTGTCGAGCGGGTCATGGGGTTTTGCACCGACGAGCAGTATGATGAGTTTTTTCGCTCGGTTCCCGAATTTGAAAAAATGCTGGTTCGATCCGGTATCAAACTCATCAAATACTGGTTTTCGGTTTCAGACGAAGAACAGCAATTGCGCTTCCTGGGACGTATTCACGATCCGCTCAAGCAATGGAAACTCAGTCCCATGGACATGGAGTCGCGAAAGCGCTGGGAGGAGTACACCAAAGCCAAAGAAATCATGTTGGAACGCACGCATATCCCGGAAGCGCCCTGGTGGGTAGTGAACTCGGTTGACAAGAAAAAGGCCCGGCTCAACTGCATTCATCATTTGTTGAGTCAGATTCCCTACGAAGAAGTGGAGTTCACCCCCATTGTTCTGCCGCCGCGCCAGCGCAACGATGACTATGTGCGCCAACCCGTGCCCAACGAAATCCTGGTACCTGAAATCTATTGAAAACCTACGCATTGGGTCGGATCGCGCTCGTCATGCTTGACTGTGGCTGTACCTGCGATACAAACTACGGTTTTCGCATTTTTTTCCATGGAACTGCACGATGAGCTCGACACCAGCAAGTAACAAAGTTTCACCGAAAGTGCGGCATCGCCCCGACGCGCTCCCTGTACATGCCGCACCTGGCAGCGTGCCTGCCACTGAAACGGTCGATGTACCGTCGGGGCAGTGCGAAATCAAGAAGAAGCTGCTCAAGGACAAGAAGCCCAAACTTGTACGTGACAGTTTCACCATCCCGAAGCTGGAATACCTGATACTCAATCAACTGAAGCAGCGTGGCAGCATGCTTGGTGTGTCCGTCAGGAAAAATGACTTGATCCGAGCGGGCATCAAAGTCCTCGCTGATATGCCGGATGCGGCCTTTCTGGATGCCATCAAATCCGTGCCAGCGACCCGCACAGAGAAATTATCAAAAGGTGGAGCAAACGCGAGTGGTGGTTTGACAAAAGCCATTCTCCGGTAGATATTGGTTATCCGCGGCAGCGGACCACAAGCCACACTTCTGGCCGGACGATTGACTGCTTGCGTGTCTTCAACCCCGCTGCGGTTGCCCAAGGCGTTCGACGCGGTTTGAAGTTCATCCGTAAGCAAGCGGCGAACCCTTATTGACTGCGCCCTGCAGTCGTGCTCAGTGGTGGAGGCTAGGCTTGCGCCTGCCAGCGATGCGGCAATAGATCTGCGATCTGGCTATTGCGCTGAGTCGGCAGGC
>NZ_JAGPBB010000090.1 GCF_018063565.1 Rhodoferax sp. | reverse complement strand
CGCAAAGACTTTTACGCCTACGCCACCGGCAACTGGCTCAACAGCCTGACCATCCCCGACTCGGAGACCGACATTGGTGGCTTCGCATTGCTGAAGACCGCATTGAAGCACCAGCTGCTCAACATCACGCTGCGCGCTGGCCAGGGTGGCTTTGCCAAAGGCAGCCCGGAGCAACAGGTGGGCGACTACTACCGCGCCGCGATGAACACCACGCGGCTGGACCAGCTGGGGCTGGAGCCCTTGAAGGCCGACCTGGCGCAGGCACAAACTGCCTCCAGCCCGCTGGAACTGGCACGCCTGTCGGCCGAGCAGTTGAAAAAAGGTGGCGCACCACTGGTGCTGACCTGGCCCGTCACCGACATCAAAGACAACACCCGCATGGTGTTGGCACTGATGCCCGGTGGCGCCCAACTGGAACAAACCCAGTACACCGACCCGGCCGCCCAGCGCATTCGCGACCTTTACGTCGACTACATCACCCGCATGCTGCGCCAGAGCGGCGAAAGCGACGAACTCGCCGCCCGTCACGCCAAAACCATCCTCGCCATGGAAGCTGAGCTGATGGCACCTCGTTTGACGCCCTTGCAAGCGCGTGACCCGGCACGCACTTACAACATCATGACCCTGGCCGAGGCACAGGCGCTGATCCCGACGGTGGATCTGGGCGAGTTGCTCCAACAACAGGGCATCGACCCCGCATCGCGCATACAGGTTCACGACCTGGAAGGCATCAAGACGCTTAACCGCCTGATCAGCACCCGCCCCAAAGAAGACCTGCAGACGCTGCTGCACTGGTCGGTGCTGTCGGCTAGCAACGGCTTTCTTGGGCAGCCGTGGTACAGCATGGCCGACGAGTACCAACGCCAGCGCGACCAACTCGTACGCTCCGAGCCGCGCGAGGAACAAACGGTGGAGGCCATTGCCACGCAGCTTTACCACCCCTTGTCGCAGCTCTATGTGAAAACCTATTTCCCCGAATCGACCCGCCGCGAGGTGACCGAAATGGTGGGACACATTCGCCGGGAGTTCGAGACCCGCCTGCGCACCAACCCCTGGCTGGATGAAGTCACGCGCAAGGCGGCGCTGGAAAAGCTCTCGCGCGTGGATATCCAAGTGGGCTACCCCAAGACCTGGATCGACTTCAGCAGCATTGACATTCGCGCCGATGACCATCTGGGCAACAACCAACGCATTGCGGCCTTCAGTCTGCAGCGTGAGTTGGCCAAATTGCCACTGCCGGTCAAGGTCGAGCGCTTCAACACCCCTGGAAAAACCACACCCATTGCGGTGAACGCGGCCTACAACCCGACCTACAACGGCATCGATATCAACGCAGCCATTGTGCAGCCGCCGTTCTACACGCCAGGTGCCGACATGGCAGTGAATTACTGCACTATCGGCGCGGTCATCGGCCATGAGTTGACCCACGGATTTGACAGCAACGGCAGCCGCTTTGATGCCATTGGCAACGTGCGCAACTGGTGGACACCCCAGGCCAGCAATGAGTTCAAGCAGCGCACGCAGCTGTTGGTTAATCAGTTTGATAGCTACAAAGTGCTGCCTGACCTGGTCCAGAGCGGCAGTTTGACCTTGACCGAGAACACCGCAGACCTGGGCGGCATCACCTTGGCACATGCGGCGCTGAACCGGGCGCTCAAGGGCAAACAGCTGCCCAAGGTGGACGGCCTGACCACCGACCAGCGCTGCTTTGTGGCCTGGGGGCAGCTGTGGACGTTCAAGGCACGCACCGAGCGCATTCGCCTGCTGGCGGCCACCGACTACCACGCGCTGGGTTTCCTGCGTGGCTTTGGGCCGCTGCGCAACATGGATGCGTTTCACAAAGCGTTTGGCACCAGGCCGGGTGATCCGATGTGGTTGGAGCCGAGCAAACGCGCACGTATCTGGTAGGCATAGCTTGTCAAAGCTTGTCAAAAAGTGGTGATGGCAACTTTGCAACCGAAACCGAGCTTGCTCCTGCGCATCGCGCAATTCCCTCTCACCCGGCTGGTCGTGCTGGGTGCGGGTTTGTATTTCTTGTTGGGGGTCAAGAACGGTTTCAGGGCGCAGTTTGCATCTGCGCCCTGGTTGGCTTTGGCGGCGGTGGCGGCCATGTCCGCTCTTGGCCTGGCGGTTTACACCGCCTTCGTGCGTTTTGTTGAAAGGCGGCCGGTCAGTGAGCTTTCCCTGCCCGGCATGGGGCGTGAGCTGGGCCTTGGTCTGTTGGTAGGCGCGGTTCTTTACACCCTGTGCGTGCTGATCCTGATGCTGCTGGGCAACTACCAGATCATTGGACTCAACCCGTGGTCATTCATGCTCCCGGCTGTCAGCATGGCTCTGGGCTCTGGCGTTTTTGAGGAGCTGGTGTACCGCGGCGTCTTGTTTCGGGTGGTCGAGGAGTCGCTGGGCAGTTGGATCTCGTTGCTGGTGTCGTCTCTTGTGTTTGGCATCGCCCATTTGCACAACGATAACGCCACGGTGATTGGCGCCCTGTCCATCAGTGTCGAGGCCGGCTTGCTGCTGGCAGGCGCGTACATGGTCACCCGCCGTCTGTGGATGAGCATCGGTTTTCACTTCGCCTGGAACTTCACCCAGTCGGGCATCTTTTCGGGCAACGTATCGGGCAATGACACGGGCCAAGGACTGATCAAGGCAAGCGTACAAGGATCGGATTGGCTGACCGGGGGCAGCTTTGGCCTGGAAGCGTCCATGGTTGCACTCCTGATGGGCACTGCTGCTGGCGTGGCATTGCTGCTGATGGCCGTCAGACGTGGAAATGTCATGCCGCCTCTGTGGAAGCACACCAACTGAATCGCCTGCGGAACCGAGGATGTTCAAAGTGTGACCGAATTGTCTGCCAGCGATCAGGTTGATGATGTTGGCTGCTTTCCTATTGAAAAGTCCTTTCCCGGATGTGCATCCTCAAGCGGCAGGGTTCCGCTCCTCAGGGAAAACCAGGATAACGGAGGTCACGAGTAGCCCACCCAACAGCGCCGCGGCGAACAGAGACCAGGCACTGCCAGCATAGCCAAAACAGGCATCAAGAAGCAGTTGCAGAGCGAGTGCACCCCATAGCAGCTGCCGTTTATGCGAGGGCGCAACGATAACCACCACACCCGCAACCAAGACGACCGTCAATGCCGCCCCACCATGCTTGATTGCCTCAAGGATCATCCCGAGGGTGCGGTTGTTGCAGATACCCCGATCCAAGTCCACGGCGGGATGAGCAGAATCCAACGGAGTACCTGCATGCGTTGTCAGGGGTGTTCATGCCGATTGACATTGATCCACTCTGTCGATCCAACATTGTGAGGGGTCACGCTTGGGTCTATTTGCCCTTGCACTGCAACTCTTCAGTCTTGCCGGTGTTGGTGTCGAGACGGCTCACTTTCAACTCGGTACCGGTCTGGACCAGGCTGATGTTCTGCCCCTCAAACTTCCCTTCGCTGGCGGCACCGACGCGCCACATGGTCATGGTACGGTCACCGCGTTCCAGGCGAAGGGTGGCAGGGTCGGTGTCAAAGAAGCTCGCCACCACTTCGTTGGCCGGGTTGTTCTGGCAGCCATAGGAGATAGTTTTTGGCGGCATCAGTTGCCAGACCGCTTGCAGCTCCGAGGTGCGCAGGCGGTACTGGGCGTCAACGCAGGCTTTGACGGTATCGACGGTCCAGGTCGCGGTGATCCAGGTTGGTTGGCCATTGGCTTTCCAGCAGTCGTTGCGGCCCTTGACCCAGCCGCGCTGCTCAGTGCGCAGCTGCGTCGCCAGTTTGCCCTTCGCCTTCGCGGAGGCCGCTTTAAAGGCGTCAGCAAGCTTGCGGTCAAGTGTGGTCAGCGATGCGTCACCGCAGATCAGTTTCTCCACCTCGCTTTTCGCTTTGGCGCAGTCAAAGGTAGGGCCTTGCGCCAGAACGGCGGCAGGCAACACGGTCGCGCAGGCCAGGAGCGTCTTGGCGATGGATGGTTTGATCTTCATTCCGGAGTCTTTTGCAGGTTAAGGGCTTGAGAAAAATGACCTCATACCGCTGCCAAACTGGCGATTGCCATGGGTCTTGACTTTAATCATCAGCCAAAAAAACGTTATAAATCGTAGCACCGAGCACTGAACCTGCAAGGGGTGAAAGCCAAAATAGCCACAAATCACCGATGGCACCCGTCTGCGCGAATAACGCAGGCCCGGTACTACGGGCGGGGTTCACGGAGGTGTTGGAAACTGGGATCGACACCAGATGGATCAGCGCCAGACACAGTCCGATGGCCAGGCCGCCAAAGCCACCTGCGGCCCGCTTGGCCGTGGCACCCAGGATGACGATCAGGAAAATGGCCGTCATGACCACCTCGCAAACCAGCACCGCCAGCAGACTGAAATGCCCGGGCGAGTTGGCACCATAACCATTGCTGGCAAAGCCACCCACGCCTGCGAAGTCCGCTTTGCCCGAGACGATCAGGTACAGGACAGCAGCCGCTGCAATGGCACCCAGCACTTGCGACACGAAGTAACCAGGCAACGCTGCGGCCTCAAAGCGCTTGCCAACCACCAAACCCACGGAGACCGCCGGATTGAAGTGCCCGCCAGAAATCGGTCCCAACGCGTAGGCACCAGTCACAACGGTCAGCCCGAACGCCATAGAGACGCCCAGCAGCCCGATGCCCACGCCAGGGAATGCGGCCGCTAACACCGCGCTGCCGCAGCCGCCAAAGGTCAGCCAAAAGGTGCCGATGAATTCCGCTGCCCACTTTCTTGTATTGCTTGCCATGTCTTTTCACGCCGGGATAATCGAAAGCCGGATTCTTCCATAAACCCAAGAACTGAACATGACCGAGCCGCACGAGATTCTGTCCCGGGTGTCAGTGCCACGGGTTCGCCCAAATGTTGCAGTTGCCAGCGTGTGCCTGATTGCCTATATGGCTGTTTTTTACGGCATGGCCCAGGCCAGTGGAATTGACTACCAGGACTGGTTCGCCAGTGCCGCCAACGCACTGCACTCGGCCTTGTTCCCGCTTATCGCGGGCAGTGCCCTGCTGCTGGTATTTATGGCGTGGTCGCGCTGGAATGCCGTGTGGCGGGACCCGTACCGGCTGCCGACCAACCGTCTGCACGCCACGCGCGGGTTCCGGGCACCGGAAATGAACCGGTGCGGTTGTCGTTATGGCTGGCCAGCAACCATGACCAGGGTCTTGCTTGCAAGGGCAAGGCGCCCACCGGACAAAGGGTGCACTTCTTGCCAGCAGGCGCGTTGCCGCCGTCGCGTTACTTGTTCTTGACCTCACTCAGGCGCATGAAGTCGCCACCGTTGCCCAGCGCCAGCAGCCCGCTCTTGGCATATATCCCCAGTTTGGCCCGGGTGTCGGTGATGTCCAGGTTGCGCATGGTGAGCTGGCCGATGCGGTCGAGCGGACTGAAAGGTGCGTCTTCGACCTTTTCCATGCTCAGGCGCTCGGGCGCGTAGGTCAGGTTTGGGCTCTCGGTATTGAGCAGTGAGTAGTCGTTGCCACGGCGGAGTTCGAGGGTCACGGTACCCGTGACGGCGCTGGCCACCCAGCGTTGCGCGGTTTCACGCAGCATGATGGCCTGGCTGTCAAACCAGCGGCCCTGGTACAGCAGGCGACCCAGTTTGCGGCCACTGTCGCGGTACTGCTCGATGGTGTCTTCGTTGTGAATGCCTGTCACCAGCCGCTCGTAGGCGATGAACAGCAGGGCCAGCCCTGGGGCTTCGTAGATGCCGCGGCTTTTGGCTTCGATGATGCGGTTCTCGATCTGGTCGCTCATGCCCAGGCCATGACGGCCGCCGATACGGTTGGCCTCTAAAAACAGGCTCACCAAGTCGGGGTACTCAACGCCATTGAGCGCCACAGGGCGGCCCTCTTCAAAGCGCACGCTCACCTCCTCGGCTTTGACAACGCAGTCATCGCGCCAGAACGGCACGCCCATGATCGGGTTGACGATTCGGATGCCGCTGTTCAAGTGTTCCAGGTCTTTGGCTTCGTGGGTGGCACCGAGCATATTGCTGTCGGTGCTGTAGGCTTTTTCGGCGCTCATCTTGTAGCCAAAACCGTGTGCCGTCATGAACGCAGACATTTCAGCGCGGCCCCCGAGTTCGTCAATAAACGCCTGATCCAGCCAGGGTTTGTAGATTTTGAGCGCCGGGTTGGTCAGCAGACCGTAGCGGTAAAAACGCTCAATGTCGTTGCCCTTGAAGGTGCTGCCGTCGCCCCAGATGTTGACGTCGTCCTCTTTCATCGCCGCCACCAGCATGGTGCCGGTCACAGCGCGACCCAGCGGTGTGGTGTTGAAGTAGGTCACGCCGGCGGTGCTGATGTGGAAGGCACCGCTTTGCAGGGCAGCCAGGCCCTCGGCCGCAAGTTGCTGGCGGCAGTCGATCAGGCGGGCCTTCTCGGCCCCATATTCCATCGCCTTGCGCGGAATGTCGTCGTAATCGCTTTCATCGGGCTGGCCGAGGTTGGCGGTGTAGGCGTAGGGCAGGGCGCCCTTGAGTTTCATCCAGTGCAGCGCGGCGCTGGTGTCAAGGCCGCCCGAGAAAGCGATGCCGACCTTCTGGCCGACGGGAATGTTCTGAAGAATGGTGTTTGACATGAAAATGACCTCTAGCGCTTACTGCGCTTGCGCAAGCAGCTATGAAAAACAAGAAAAATCGAGGGGATCAACCGAAGTGGCAGATGTAGTGGTAGGGCTCAGTGACCCGGATATCAAAGCTCGAATTGCCGGGAATGCTGAACTTGTCGCCAGGGCCGCAGGACAGCCAGGTCTCTGATCCCTTGAGTTTGTACTCGCAGCCACCAGCTACGCATTCCATGATCTCAGGCGCGCCGGTGTTGAACGTCAGGCTGGCGGGCAACACCACGCCGACCGATTTCTTGGTGCCATCGGCCAGGGTAATGCCGTGGCTGATGCATTTGCCATCAAAGTAAACGCTGGCCTGGGCGGCGACGGTGACATTGTCAAATTGGGTGGTAGGCATGAGGTGGTCTGAGAGTAGATTGAATTGTTTGAATTTTAGGGGAGCCGACAAATGAGGGCGACAGAAGGTCGCCACCGCATTTTCTGGCGCTCAAGTCGACATCAGGCGATCGTTCGCGGCCTTGTCGATGCCCAGTTTGCGCATTTTTTCCCACAGGTTTTTGCGGCTGATGCCCAGCGAGTCGGCACAGGTCTGAATCTGCCAGCCGAAGGTGTCAAGCGCCCGCACAATGAAATCACGTTCACATTCCAGCAGATAGTCACGCAGACTGCCTGCCATGTCTTGTGCGGCACCCAATTGCGGGGCTGGTCGCTCAAACAGCAGGTCATGAGAGATGGCGCGTCCATCGCACATCAAGCAAGATCGTTCCAGCGCGTTTTTCAGCTCGCGAATATTGCCTGGCCACCGATAGGTCTGAAGAGCGTGTTCGGCGGAATGCGTCAGGCTGGGCGGTGGTTTGCCACCAGCGGTTGAAATTTCGGTCAACAGGCTTCGGGCGATTGGCAAAATGTCTTCGGGGCGCTCGCGCAGCGGCGGAATGCGCAGCTCAACCACGTTGATGCGGTAATACAGGTCCTCGCGAAAGTCGCCACTGGCTACCCGCTCTTGCAGGGTCTGATGCGTGGCGCAAATGAGGCGAATGTTCACTGGTATCTGCGTCTCGCCGCCCACCCGCACAATGCTGCGCTCCTGCAAGGCGCGCAGCAGTTTGACCTGCATGGCTTGCGGCATGTCGCCGATCTCGTCCAGAAACAAGGTGCCGCCGTCGGCCTGCTCAAACACGCCCTTTTTGGTCCGGGCTGCGCCGGTGAAAGCCCCTTTTTCGTAGCCAAACAGCTCGGCTTCCAGCAGGCTCTCGGTCAACGCGCCACAGTTCACCGCAATGAAGGGGCAAGTGCTGCCCGTCAATTGGTGCAATGCTTTGGCCACACGCTCTTTGCCAACACCCGACTCCCCGGTGATCAGCACCGACGCGGCACTGCTGGCCAGGCGGGTCAGCATCGCCTCGATCTGGCGCATGGCCGGTGACTGGCCCAGTCCGCCCGGGCCCGAGGGGACATCAGGGGTTGCCATGGCCTGAATTTTGTCAATCAAAACATCCAGATCAAACGGCTTGGTGATGTAGTCCTGCGCGCCATTCTTGAGCAGACGCACCGCGGTCTCCAGGTCGCCATGGCCAGTGATAAAAATGAACGGTGGCAGGCTGTGCTGCTGGGCCAGCAGTTGTTCAAACAATGCGTCGCCGCTGAGGTCGGGCAGTCGGATGTCGCTGATGACCAGCGCGTAGTCGTGTTGGCGCAGCGCTGTCAGGGCGGTGGCACCGGTGCGGTGCCAGTCAAACGCCAGACCTTCGAGCTCGAAGCGGTCGGCCAGCGACTCGCCCATTAGCGCGTCGTCTTCAATCAGGCAAATTTTGCGGGGCGTTGGCAGCATGGGGCAAGTCTATGGGCAGATTGACGGTAAACCGGGTCTGCGCCGGTGTGGATTCAGCCCGGATCGTACCGCCGAGTTGGGTGGCGATCTGGTAACAAATCCACAAGCCCAGACCATTGCCGTTTTCTGAGAAGGGGGTGAAGGGTTCAAACAGGTGCGCCAGCTGCTCGGGTGACAAGGGTTTGCCGGTGTTCTCAACAGTCAGCAGCAAATGCTGGCCATTGATCTCCGCCCGCAGAGTCACCTGCCCCCCCTGACCGGCTGCCGAGATGGCGTTAAGCAGCAGGTTCATCAACACCTGGCGCACCAGGGTGGACGGTAGCGCCAGCGATTCCGGAATCTCGGGCTTCCAGGTGATCTGGGTTGCCAGCTTTTTCGCGGCGTGTGACACCAGCACCCGCACGTCGTCCAGGTCAGACTGGGCCAGAGGCCGACTTTTGACCTTGGCCTCGACCAGCAGCGCAGCCACGGTTTCACGGATCTGGGTCAAGCCGCGCTCCAGCAGTGACACCGTCTTTTGCGTGACCGGGTCGGGGCTGCCGTGTTTCTTGAGAGTGCTGATGGAGTTGAGCATGCCGCCCAGCGGGTTGTTGATTTCGTGGGCAATGCTGGCCGTGAGCCGACCCAGGGCGGCCAGGCGGTCGGTGGTGAGCATCTGCCTTTCCAGCTCAGCCTTTTCCAGCAGTTTGGTACGCATGCCCTCGTAAGCCAGAAAAAGCTGGCCCACCTCGTCCTGGTAAGGGTAAAGCCTGGCGTCAAGGCCCTCCAGGTCACCTCGTCCGATTCCGCTGATGCGCTCGGTAATCAGACGCATCGGTTGCATCATGCGCTGGCCCCAGTAGGCTGTCACCGGCAGCAACACCGCCAGCACGGCCAGCGTGATCCACAGCGCGTTTTCCAGCAACTGGGTAAAGCGCTCGGAGATCAGAGATTTGTTGTAGGTCACGATCAATGTGCCCAGGCGTACCCCGTCGCTGACAATTGGAACAGTCACATAGATATGGTCAGCGCCCGGGGCTTCGAGCACAAACACATCAGCATCCGCGCTGCGTGGGAATACACTGTCAAGCGCCTGGAACTCTTCGCCCAGCGAGGCCAGGGAACTTAGCACTGGGTGTTCTTCGGGCCGCGACGACACATAGACCTTGGCCGCACTGTCGAGCACCATCAGACTTTCGGCCAGTGCCGTGTTTTGGGGCGTGGCAAAAGGCCGGGACACGAGTTCATAAGCTTGCCACACATCGTCATGCAGCATCACCGGAAACAGCGAATGGGCAATGGATCGACCCAGGTCCTGTGCATTCTTTTGAATTTCCTGATGCAGGGTGTCCCAGGTTTGCAGCACAAACGAGGTGGACAGCGCCAGCGCGGTGGCCAGAATCAGCCCGCCGCCCCACAGCGGCATCTTGAAACGCAGACTCAGGTCAAACAGGCGCATCAGGGCTCGCCAAAGGCCGTCATCATGTCTGACACACTGTCATAAAGTTTGGGGGAGCCGGCAATAAATCCGTTCAGGTTGAGGCGCGCCAGCAGTGCGCGGCCCTCGGGCTCGGTGGTCATGCCCAGCAACACGGCTTGCATGCGTTTGAAATCAGCGCCGCTGACCTGATTCTGCGCCACGATGGGCGGAAACCCGTAATCTTCAGATTGCCAGGCAATGCGGGTCTTGCCAGTGATGTCCGGGCGCACCTTGGCCAATGAGTCCCACACAAAGCTGTCCACCGCCGCCCCTTGGGCAAGACCGGCGGCCACCGCATCAATCGCTTTGCGGTGCGACCAGGTGAAAAAAGTGCGCTTGAAAAATGTCGCGGGGTCGGCACCCTGGCGCTTGATTTCATAGCGCGGTACCAGGTAGCCGGTGTTGGAGTAGGGGTCGGCATAGGCAAACACACCGTCTTTGAGATCCATCACACTCCGGGTTGTAGCGTCGCGCGCCGGAACAATCAGGTAAGAGCGGTAGGTTGGGCTGCTGCCGTTGATGGCCACCGACATCAGTCGAACGTCATTCTTGAGCATGATGAACGGATAGTCACAAATCCACGCAAACTCGACCTTTTGCTGTTGCAGCAGGTCCATGGTGTCGCGGTAGCGGTCGCGCTGCACAAACTCCACGGGCTGCTTCAGGCGCGTTTCAAGGTAAACCCGCCACTGTGCCAACAGGGCATGCTGGTCGTGCAGAAAGGCAGGTGTCATGGCAAAACGGATCGGCCTTGCCGGTGGGTTTGCCATACCTGTCGCGCACAGCGCTGCAAGGCAAATCGCGCAAAACACCTGTTTGAAGAGTTTGGACATCCTGTTTCCTGGTTACCAAGTGGTGACATCGGCTCACAAACCACTTTGTGAGGTTACCAGTCGGTAACGTCACAGATTCTTTGCCAAAACACAGGTGCGCGTCACCCGGCAGATTGCACTTGCGATAGATCAAAATTTTAGCGAGCAAGCGTTCGATGATTCGAAAGTCCAGCCTCGCAGCCAATGAGGTTACCAGGTGGTAACCCGTTTCAAGTGTCAAGTGAGGTCCATCAGCACCGTGAGACTAGGGCGACTGGCACCAAGTTTCAGTCCGTTTCCCCAATGGGTGACACCCGGAGTTTGGTCTTCTGCCAGCCCCATCAGACATGTCCCCGTCAGGATGTCATTCCAATGGCATGAAGCTTGCGCAAGAAACCTGTCGAACACCAATTCAGGAGCGTTTTATGAAGCTGACAAGACGGGTATTTATCATGGCCACGGGCATCTCTGCCGGGGCGCTGATGACAGGATGTGCGGGCATGATGACGGGGCCGTTGCACAGTTCACTGATCCCGCGCAAAGCCAAACCCAGTAGCCCAGCCGTGGGCAACTGGGTGGCCAGCACCTGCCAGGGCTGCACTCAGTGGTGTGCGGTTCAGATTTTTGTGCAAGACGGTCGCGCGACCCGGGTGCGTGGCAACCCGCTGTCCAAGACCAATCATGGTTATTGCTGCCCACGCGGGCATCTGATTCCACAGCAGATGTATGACCCTGACCGCATCAAAACGCCGATGAAACGCACCAACCCGCTCAAAGGCCGGGGTGTTGATCCCAAGTTTGTCCCGATCTCCTGGGACGAGGCTCTCAACACGGTGGCCGACAAGATGATGGAACTGCGCAAGGCAGGTGAGCCCGGCAAGTTGATGTACATGCGCGGACGCTATTCATCGACCTCCACAGAGTTGCTCTACGGCACGCTGCCCAAAGTATGGGGCACGGGTCAGTATTTCTCGCACAGTGCACTGTGTGCTGAGGCTGAAAAAATGGGTCCAGGCCTGACGCAAGGCTTTTTTGGCTACCGAGACTACGACCTTGGCAACACCAACTGCCTGGTGGCTTGGGGCTGCGACCCGCTAAGCTCCAACCGCATGGTGCCCAACACCATGCACCACTTCCCCGGCATCGTCAAACGCGGCACGGTGATTGCCGTTGACCCACGCATGTCCACCATCGCCGCCAAAGCGCATGAGTGGTTGCCCATCAACCCCGGCACCGACGGTGCACTGGCCAGCGCCATCGCCCATGTGATTCTGACCGAGGGGCAATGGGGCAAGGAGTTTGTCGGGGACTTCAAAGATGGCAAGAACCTGTTTGTGACGGGCAAGTTGGTGGATGAAGCGGCTTTCGCAGAGAAAGAAACCAACGGTGTCGTCAAATGGTGGAATCTGGAGCTCAAGGACAAAACCCCCGCCTGGGCTGAAAAAGAAACACTGATTCCTGCCGACCAGATTCTGCGGGTAGCGCGTGCCATGGGTAAAGCCGGCTCTAAAACCACCGTCTGGATGGGGCCAGGTGTTGCCATGACACCGCGCGGCACTTACGCCGCCATGGCGGTTCATGCGCTCAATGGTTTGCTAGGCTCCATTGATGCCGAAGGTGGTGTGTGGCAGAGCAGTAGCGTACCTCTGGCCAAGTTCCCCAGCATGGACAAATACGTCGATGATGTCGCCAAAGCGGGTAGCAAAGGCAAGAAACTCGATGGCCGTGGAGCCAAAGACATGCCCGCCATGATGAACGCCGTGCCCGGCAGCGGTGTGGTGACCAATAACGTCGCCAATGGCTTGCTGAAAGACCCAGGCGCCGTCAAGGTGTTCTTGTCGTCCTGGTCAAACTTCAATTTCTCAGCCACAGGTGCGGGTCGTTGGGACAAAGCCATGGCCCAAATCCCGTTCTTTGTGCACATGGTGCCCAATGCCTCCGAGATGACCCAGTTTGCCGACATCGTGCTGCCATCGACCTTCAATTCGGCCGAGGGCTGGTCGATTGTGTCGAACATGGGCAACGGCTACGGCTACGCCTCCATCCAGCAAGGTGCGGTCAGGCGGTTGTGGGATGTGAAGCAGGAAGAAACCGAAGTCATGTGGTTGCTGGCCGAGAAACTCAAAGCCAAAGGTTTCCCCAACCTGTTTGACTACTACTCGCAGGAGTTTAAAGATCCCGAGACCGGCAAGCTGCCCACCACCGCCTTGGAGTTCAGCGAAATTGCGGCCAAGATCAGTAGCGCCACCTTGTGGATGCCCAAAGAGCCCCTCAAAGGCGATGCACCCATCAAGGGCTGGGCTGAGTTCAAGGCCAAGGGCATGTTCAGTGGCCCCAAATACACCCTTAAAAAGGGCTGGGGCGGCAAGTTTGGCACTGTCACCAAGAAGTTTGAGTTCTACAGCGAAACCCTCAAGAAGGGCCTGCTGGAGCACGCCAAGAAATACGAGACCACCACCGACGACATCATGACGGTTAGCGGGTATGTGGCGCGTGGTGACCTGGCCTTCGTGCCGCACTATGAGCCGCCAAAACGTCACGGCAGTGTGGCGGACTACCCGTTCACCTTTATCGACCATAAATCGCGACTGAACCGCGAAGGTCGCTCGGCCAACGTCACCTGGTATCAGGAGTTCAAAAAAGTCGATCCGGGCGACGTGAGCTGGGGCGATGTGGTCAAGATGAACCCCAGTGATGGGGCTAGACTGGGCCTCAAAGATGGCGACAGCGTCAAAATCACCTCGATGGCCGGCACCATTGGCTGCCAGCTCAAGCTGTGGGAAGGCGTGCGCCCGGGCACAGTGGCCAAATGTTTTGGCCAGGGACACTGGG
>NZ_JAGPBB010000089.1 GCF_018063565.1 Rhodoferax sp. | reverse complement strand
CTGGACTGGGCCACGCGCAAAGTCCTGGCTTGGCGGCTGTCAAACACGCTGAGCAACGACTTCTGCATCGCAGCGCTGAAGGAGGCGCTGACGCGATATGGCAAGCCAGAGATTTTCAACACCGATCAGGGTAGCCAATTCACCAGCGTCGAATTCACCCAGGTGCTCAAGGACCACGGCATCCAGATCAGCATGGACGGGCGTGGACGCTGCCATGACAACATCTTTGTTGAGCGGCTGTGGTGGACGGTCAAGCACGAGTGGGTGTACTTGCGCCCCTGCAACAACGGGATCGAGCAACAGCGCAGCCTGGCGCAATGCTTTGATTGGTACAACCGCAGGCGCCCGCATCAATCGCTGAACTGGAAAACGCCCGACGAAGCCTATTTCGGCACGCTGGCCAAAGCGCAGCCGATGGCGGCATGAAATACGAGTGGTGCCAGGCACTGTGGATTTGTGGACAGCCGGCTGCGCCGGTTCCCGCCTGAGCGCGCGATGCGCGCTTGCCTATGGACAAGCCATGGACAACGCTTGCCCACAGGTCGGCGGCTGCCCACAAGCTCCACAGCGCTCAAGCTACAATTTTTCTTCAAATCCGGGAAACCAAAAACCAAACCCCCGGCACCAGCTTTAGCTTATTCCACCCCGGTGGCTGTCCAAGCTACCGTGACCACCCCACCGGCACGCCCCGCAGAAACGGCGCATATCGCGCTGTTGCTCAGCGTTAGGCATGAGTTCGTATTTAAAGGCTTGCAAGCGTTGCACGGCTTAATTTCTATGAGAAATAACAATGATATTCGTTGGCAGCTTGTTGGCGCAGGCATCCAGCACAGCCAAAAACTGGCGGCTACTGAGGTCTTGCTCAGGGTTACCCCAGTCGGAAGGGGCTTCCATGAAATGGCCATCGGCCTGAAACCCTATGTAGTCCATCGGGTCTGCCTCGTCGTCGTCACCCGAACTGGCACTGACCTCACGGCCATGCAGGCGAAGTGTGTCAATCACCTTGTGTTTAAGGATGCCCACCAGCCAGCTCTTGAGCTGCGAGCGATGCTCAAACGCGTGCGGCTTGGACAGTGCGGCCACCACGGTCTCAGAAACCGCATCTTCGGCCCATGCCTCGTTGCGCAACTGCAAACGGGCAAACTTGAACAAGTAATCATGCAGGTCAACAATTTGCTGTTCGAAGCTGGGCATGGCGCGATCGGTGGCAGAGTTGACGCAGTTCCAGTGGCTGGACGTGTTTGTAAGAAGTGACGCACGGGCTCGACCAATGGCAAAGGACAGGTGCCCAAAATCCTTTCTGATCAACCCAAAGGAACAGCGTGAAACTTGGAATCAAACTACTTGCCGCCCCGCTGCTGACCGCATTGGTGGTGTTTACGGTTGGGCAACTGACCCTGGGTCTGGTCAGCCAGCAAACCAGTCAAGTTGAACAAACCATCCTGTCACAAAGCGATGACTATCGCACCCTGAGCAGTGCCCAGGAGCAAATTGCCCAAATTCACACGGGTGTCTATCGCAATCTGGGCTTGATTGGGTCGATGGATGCTGCTCAGCTCAATCAGTTGCGTGCCGACATGGCGCAGCAGATCGCTGGTTTCAAGCGCGTGGTTCAAGGTGCCTCCAGCATCGCGGCACGAGACGGCGAGTCGTCACAAGCGGTCACCTACTTGGCCATGCTGGCAGACCGGTATTCCGGGCAAATCGACCTGGCCGTGAGCCGTTCGTCGGCTGAAACCGGCGCTGGTGCCGGTTTTGCCGTGATGCGCGAGGCCGATGTCACTTTTGCTGCTCTGGCCAGCGCGACCCGCACCCTGGTTCAACATGTCGATGAGTTGTCTGAGGCATCGGTAGCCGCTGCACAGCAGCGTGCCCAAACCATCGTCGTGGTTTTGGCGTTGCTTGGACTGCTGACGGTGATTGCAGCGGTCTGGTTCAGCTGGCGTATGCAGCGCAGTGTGGTGCGGGCGCTGCAACATGCCAGTGCGGTGGCGGGTGAGGTTGCACAGGGCAATCTGAGCTTGCAAGTTGACAGTGAGCGCACCGACGAGCTGGGTGATCTTTTGCGCTCGCTGGGCAAAATGAGTGCTCAACTCAGCCAGACTTTGCACCAAGTGAGCCAGTCGGCTCAATCACTGCAAATCACCAGTGCAGAGATTTCCGCCGGAAATCAGGACCTGAGCCAACGCACCGAACAAGCGGCAGCCAATTTGCAAGCGGCGGCATCGGCGATGGAACAGTTGACCTGCACGGTGTCACAAACCGCTGAGGCGGCCAGTCGCGCCAATCAGCTGGCTGGTTCTTCCGCAGATGTCGCGGCGCAGGGCGGCTCCATCGTGTCGATGGTGGTGGACACCATGGACGGTATCAACGCCAGCTCGCGCCGGATCGCTGACATCATCGGGGTAATTGACGGGATTGCGTTTCAAACCAACATCCTGGCCCTGAATGCGGCCGTCGAAGCGGCGCGCGCCGGCGAGCAAGGTCGTGGCTTTGCTGTGGTTGCGACCGAAGTGCGCAGCCTGGCCGGGCGCTCTGCCCAGGCCGCGCGCGAAATCAAAACCCTGATTGGCGCGAGCGTTGAGCGCGTTCAGGCTGGATCCAGCCAGGCCAGCCACGCCGGGAACACCATGGCCGACATTGTCGGTTCGGCCCAACAGGTGGCGCAAATCATTGGCGAAATCACCTTGGCCACTGCGGAACAAAGTGCCGGCATCCATCATGTCAACGCGTCGGTTGTGGAGCTTGATCAAATGACGCAAAAAAATGCCGCCTTGGTGGAGCAGTCAGCTGCAGCATCGGCCAGTCAGCGTGATCATGCAGATCGCCTTGCCAAGCTGGTCAGGTCATTTCAACTGGCGGACTAGCCCGGTGCTGGTGTTGCGTTCGAGATTGAAAGTTGGCCAGGAATATCGGACTTTTGGTGTAACAAACTTGCCACCAGCCAGACTAAACAGTAACCTGTGTCGAATCAGATAATCGATGACGGCTTTCATCAACCTATCGTCGAAGGTATGTCCGGTTGCACGGATGATGACGATTCCAACCTATTATTGAGGAGATTTTGATGACTGTGACTGCACTTTTACCCCGTCATCCTGTGCCTGCCCTTAACCTGGCGCTGACCACCGGTGGCCGCTTTGTTTTGGGAGCCACCCCGGGCGATAAATTTGATTTGCTGGTGTTTTACCGTGGCCTGCATTGCCCGCTGTGCGCCAAATACCTGCTGGAACTGGAGCGACTGGTCCCTGAATTTGTTGCCCGTGGGGTGCAGGTTATTGCGATCAGTTCTGACGATCTGGATCGTGCCACGCAGATGGCCGACAAAGTCAGCGCCAAAGCGCTGCGCTTTGGTTATGGTCTGAGCCTCAAGGCGGCGCGCCAATGGGGACTGTATATCAGCACTTCGCGTGGAAAAACCTCGATCGGCATCGAGGAGCCAACGCTGTTCTCCGAGCCGGGTGTGTTCATTGTGAGACCGGACGGAACCTTGTATTACGGCGCGGTGCAAACGATGCCGTTTGCACGGCCACAGTTTCAGGATTTGTTGGGGGCTATTGACTTTGCTTTGAGCAAGGACTATCCGGCGCGTGGAGAGTACGTCGGCGAAGTCTGAACCTTCAAAGGCTGAGGCGGCACGGTGCAGTAGTAGCATCGCAGCCTATGCCGACCGCCGCAGACACCGTACCCACCGAGCCGACGCACAAAAAGTCCGTCGCTTGGGCGCGGTGGCCGCACCGGATGGGCTGGCGTTTGGCCATGGGTTTCGGTCTGTTGATGGTTGTGACGCTGTCAGCCCTGGGGTTGTTGAGCTGGCAAATCCGTGCCATGACCCTGCAGACCGAGCAGCTCGCCACGCACGACATGCAGCGCCTCATGCGTGTGCAGGCGTTGTCGCTTTATATCGAGGGCAGTGGCAACGCTTTGCTTGACCTGATGAATGTGCCCGCTGAAGCGCGCGGGACCATTTACAAGCAGGTGCAGGAGCGCAAGCAGCGTACCGATGACTTGATTGCAGCACTGGCCCTGCTGCTGGACGACCCGGTGCAGGCGCAGACGCTGACGCGCTTGCGTGATCACCGCAGTGTTTACACCGGCGCATTGCTGGCCATGCTCAACGAAATGGAGCGCAATGATGCCAAGGCAGCGCTGCGCGTGTTTGCCGACCAGGTCCGTCCACCCTTGCAGCGCATGCTGGCAGAGTCCAACGCGCTGGCCCTGCGCGAGCAAGAACAACTGCAAAAGCAGGTGGCACAGGCGCAGCACCGGTTTGAAAGATGGTCCCTGTGGCTGGCGGTGCTGTCGGGCGCAGTGGCACTGGTGGCGCTGGCGCTGGCGGTGCGTACCATTCGCAGTGTGGTTGGCCCGATGGCTCAACTGGAGGCGGCGGCCCATCGTATTGCGGCCGGCCACTACGCCAGTGCGGAGTTGGATGCGTCGACGCAGGAGTTTGAGCGGGTCGGTCAGGCCCTGAGCGCCATGGCGGGTGCCATAGCGCAACGTGAGCAGGAGATTGAGCTTCTGGCGTTTCGAGATGCGTTGACCGGCTTGCCTAACCGCACCTTTCTGATCCAGGCAGCGCAGCCGACGGACGAGCCGTCAAGCTATCAGGCGATGATTGTGTTTGATCTGGCGCGCTTGAAGTCGATCAACGAAACCCTGGGCTACGCCACCGGGGATGCCCTGATCAAGGAGGTGGCGCGCCGCGCACAGGGCGTACTGGCAGCCGATGCTGTGTTTGCAGATTTTGTGTCAAATCCGCTCCTGGCCCATATTGCAGGAGGAATGTTTGCTCTACATTTGAAAGCGAACGGACCAACCTTGGTGGATCAGGTGCGCATGCAACTGGCCGATGCCATGGTGCAGATGGTGCAGTGTGATGGGCATCGGGTGGATTTGCATGTTTTTTTTGGGCTCGCAGGTGCGCCGCCAGGGCAGGTCGTGGCGAGCGCAACCCTGCTGCGCAATGCCGAGGTGGCGCTCAACAGCGCGCGCCAGTCGGTGACCGGATTTGCCTGGTACAACGAGGTACAGGAGGCCGCACGGTTGTCGCATCTGGGCCTTCTGTCTGATCTGCGCATGGCCGCTGTGGTGCCGCAATTGCAGATGTGGCTGCAGCCCAAGTTCTCGCTGCGAACCGGGCGTGCCATTGGCGCCGAGGCGCTGGTGCGCTGGCAGCACCCACAACGTGGTTTCATCATGCCTGGCGAGTTTGTGCCGATCGCCGAACAGACCGGTGCCGTGACGTTGATCACGGACTGGATGCTGGGGCAAGCCATGCGCACTTTGCAGCGTTGGCAGCAGAGTCACCCGGAGCTGAGCATCAGTGTCAACGTCAGCACTCGTGACCTGCAGGACCCGGGCTTTTTCCAGCGTGTCCGCGACGGACTGACCGAGCGCGCCATCAACCCCGACAAGTTGCGCCTGGAGATTGTTGAAAGTGGCCTGATGCAGGACACCCACGCCAGTATCGTGCTGATGCATCGCCTGACCGACCTGGGGGTGCAACTGTCAATCGACGACTTTGGCACCGGATACTCGTCACTGGCCTATCTGCAGCAACTGCCGGTGACTGAGCTCAAGATCGACCGCAGTTTTGTCACCCACATCGAAAGTCGGCCGGGCAACCGGCAACTGGTGCGGACCATGATCGAAATGGGCCACGGCATGGGCCTGCTGGTCACGGCCGAGGGGGTGGAAACTGTGGCAGAGCGCGACTGTCTGCGCCAACTTGGCTGTGACGTGATGCAGGGTTATCTGAGTGCTCGGCCCATGTTTGGTGACGAATTGCAGGCATGGCTGGATGGACTGAAGCAGCGGCCCGGTGCCTGAGCCACGCTGACCTGAGGGACGTCAAGGCGCCAGGTCCGCTGCCGACACCGGCAGGCGCAAATCGTCCAGATAGTCGCGGCCGATGTTGACAGTGCTGCTTACCCCCAGCTCGGCATAGTGGTGGGCCAGCCATTGGCGCGCGTGGGCCTGTCCCAGGTCGCGCAGGGCGTTGATCAAACTGGCGTCGGTTGACAGTTTGGTGGCGGCACCCAGTTGCTCCAGCACGTCGCCTCCGTCAATGCGGTGCATCAGCACATCCTTGTAATGTGCCGGGTCAAGCTTGCCCTCGCGCAGCAGGCGCTTGACAAAATCGATGGCGCGCATTTCGGCAATGAGCGCAGCATTGAAGGTGATCTCGTTGAGCCGGTCCAGAATTTCCACGGCACTGGTGGGCAGGGTGTCGCGCTGGATCGGGTTGATCTGCACCAGCACGATGTCGCGACTCTGGCATTGGTAGATCAGCGGATGGATCGCCGGGTTACCCGCATAACCACCGTCCCAGTAGTGTTCACCCTCGATCTCCACGGCCTGGAACATCATGGGCAGGCAGGCCGAAGCCATCACCGCGCTGGCGGTCAAACGCTTGCCGGTGAACACCTCGGCGCGACCCGTGCTGACGTGGGTGGCCACGACAAACAGTTTGAGCCGCTTGAGCCGGGTCAGCCGCTCGAAATCAATCTGACGGGACACAAACTCCTGCAGTGGATTGAGTCCGAGCGGGTTGCTCTGGTAAGGTGATACGGTGCCAGCCCAGGCGCGTGTCACCGAGTCAGCCCATTGCGATGTGGGCGAATGGCCCACCAGGCCCATCATCAGGTCAAACGGTGCCCGCTGGGCCTGCCCGAGCGCGCCCATGGCCACAATCCCGTTCCAGAAGCTGGCCAAAGACTCGCGCGCTGCCTCACGCGCATCCAGGTGCGGTTTGTCTTGCGCCAGCGCAAACCCGTGTGCCAGCGCCACCGCATTCATCGCCCCGGCACTGGTGCCGCTGATGCCCTCAAAATCGATGCGCCCATCCTCCAGCAAGGCGTCGAGCACACCCCAGGTGAAAGCGCCGTGTGAGCCACCCCCTTGGAGCGCCAGGTTGATGGTATGCGGTGCCGTGTGGTCGGGCTTGGGGACATGGGTATTCATCGCCCGAGCTTAGCAAACCCGGCTTGCTCGACGCTGTTTCAGTGGGTGTTGATCGAATGAAGCCGATCCGGCTGATCCGTTTGTCCCTATTATTGGGCCCAATGCAATGCCTGATCATCGCCTGGGACCAACACGCCGCTGAACTGCGCGGCTGGCTGCGCCACCGCACGGGCAACACCGAGTTGGCCGACGATTTGCTGCAAGACCTGTTTTTAAAAGCGCTGCGCCAAGGCGAGCGATTTTGTGAGCTGCACAACGCCCGCGCCTGGTTGTTTGAAGTGGCGCGCAACCTGCTGGCCGACCACCTGCGGCTGGCACACCATCTGGTGGAACTTCCCGAAGACCTGGCGGCCCAGGTTGAGGACATGGACACCGTAGACGCACTCACCGGTTGCCTGCCACGTGTGCTGTCAGAACTGAGCGCTGATGACCGCGAGGCCATCACCTTGTGTGACCTGCAGGGCATGGCGCAGGCTGAATTTGCCAGACTCAAAGGCTTGAGTTTGAGTGCGGCCAAGTCTCGCGTGCAGCGCGCCCGGGTGCGCCTGCACGCGCAAATGAGTCGGGCCTGTCAGGTGCAAACGGCAGAAAGTGGTTCGGTCAGCGACTTTGTACCCCGCCCGCCACTTTAATCAAGCTATTAATAAGATAGTGTTTGGCGATCTATGGATATGGTCTAGTGACCTATTTGGCCCATTTTTTTCCATTAGCGTGCATCTTTGACATGGATTTCACGTCTTCAGCGCCATGAACACCTTAAGCCTTCCGCGAAAATCCTGGCCTGCGCGCCAGCCCGTCCTGTTCCTGATACTTGCAGCTCTGGTCTGGCTGGGGCTCTACAACACCTTGATCCCGGCCTCTGAAGCATTGGTCACCATGTTGCCGGTGGACCGCTCCAGCCACCTGGGCGGCGCGTTGCAATTTTTCTTTTACGACACCCCCAAGGTCTTGATGCTGCTGACGGCCGTGGTGTTTGTGATGGGCATGGTCAACAGCTACTTCACCCCGGAGCGCACCCGCGCGTTGCTAGCCGGGCGCGGCGAAGGCACGGCGAACGTGATGGCGGCCAGCCTTGGCATCGTTACACCGTTTTGCTCTTGTTCGGCGGTGCCGCTGTTCATTGGTTTTGTGCAGGCTGGGGTGCCGCTGGGGGTGACGTTTTCATTTTTGATCTCGGCTCCGATGGTCAACGAGGTGGCGCTCACATTGCTGTTTGGCATGTTCGGCTGGAAAGTGGCCTTGCTGTACCTGGGCCTGGGGCTGACGGTGGCCATCGTGGCGGGCTGGATCATCGGCCGACTGAAGATGGAAGCGCATCTGGAAGACTGGGTTCGTGACATGCCCAGGATGTCGGCTGACTTTGAAGCCACCGGCATGACGCTGGGCGAGCGAATTCAGGGCGGTTTTCAGGCGGTCAAAGAAATCGTCGGCAAAGTCTGGCCCTACATCCTGGGCGGCATCGCACTCGGTGCTCTGATCCACGGCTATGTGCCCGAGGACTTCATGGCCAGCTTTATGGGCAAAGAGGCGTGGTGGAGCGTGCCGCTGGCCGTGGTGATGGGTGTGCCGATGTACACCAATGCGGCGGGTGTCATTCCGATCGTGCAGGCGCTGCTGGCCAAGGGGGCCGCGCTGGGCACTGTGCTGGCTTTCATGATGAGTGTGATAGCGCTGTCGCTGCCCGAGATGATCATCCTGCGCAAGGTGCTCAAAATGCGACTGATCGTCACCTTTGTCGGCGTGGTGGCCACGGGCATCTTGATGGTGGGTTTTGTCTTTAACGCGGTGCTGTGAGCTCGGTGTGATGATGGTGTGGTTTGGCGTTAACAACAGGAGACTTATGACACTTCGATCAACAACCCGCGCCCTTGTCCTGGCGCTTATGCTTACGGCAGGGCTGCTGCACAGGGCCGCCCATGCCGTTGACATCAGCTTCCAGCCCGTGGCCGAGGGGGTATATGCCTACATTGGCGAAACCGAAGGTCGCACGTATGACAACGAGGGGCTCAACGCCAATATCGGGCTGATCGTCACCCCAGCTGGTGCGGTGTTGATCGACAGCGGCTCGAGCTACCAGGTAGCGGCCAAAATCCACGCGGCGGTCAAACAAGTGACC
Source organism: Rhodoferax sp. (assembly GCF_018063565.1). Classification (GTDB taxonomy): domain Bacteria; phylum Pseudomonadota; class Gammaproteobacteria; order Burkholderiales; family Burkholderiaceae_C; genus Rhodoferax. The sequence continues at coordinate 4,516 of NZ_JAGPBB010000089.1, read as the reverse complement.
GCGCAGCCACTCAAATTGGTGATCAACTCCGGCGATCAGGACCATCGCTGGCTGGGCAATGGTTACTTCACTGAAAAGGGCATCGAAACCCTGGCACATGCCAATGCCCAGGCCGACATGAAAGCCCGTGCCGGGGAGCACCTGCAAGGTCTGAGCGTGTTGAAAGAGCGGCTGGACGGCACCCAGCCCACGCTGCCCACACGATTTGTGAAAGACGCAGACACCACGCTCAATTTGGGTGGCACGGTGATCGAGCTCAAACACCGCCAAGGTGGCCACACGCCCGGTGACATGCTGGTGTGGTTGCCGCAGAGAAACGTGCTGATCAGCGGGGACGTGGTTTATGTGGATCGTGTGCTCGGCCTGCACCTGGTGAGCAACAGCAAGAACTGGCTGACGAGTTTTGCCGTGATTGACCAGCTCAAGCCCCGGCTCATCGTGCCGGGCCACGGCCGGGTCACCGACCTGGCCACCGCCCAGGCGCAGACGCGCGATCTGCTGCTGGCGCTGCGCGCCCACATGAAGAAAGCCGTGGATGACGGCGTGGACATCAGCGCGGCGGTGAAAAGTTTTGATGGCAAGCCTTTTGCGCACCTCAAACACGCGGAGGTCTGGATGCCGCAACTGGCCAACCAGACTTACCTGGAGCTGGAGCGCGAATAGATTCCTGAACAAATTGGCCGCTAGCCCCTATCAGATATGCGACAGATACCCTCAGTTTTATAGAAAGAAAACCATGGACATCAAAGTACTCGGCACCGGTTGTGCCAACTGCAAGAACACCGTCGCCCTGATCGGTCAGGTCGCCAAAGCCAAGGGGGTCGAGGTCACCCTGAGCAAGGTTGAAGAGCTGCGCGACATCATGGGTTATGGCGTGATGAGCACGCCCGGTGTGGTCATCAACGGCAAGGTGGTGCACGCCGGTGGTGTGCCCAGCCGCGACAAGGTCGAGCAGTGGTTGGCCGCTGGGACACCTTCATCCGCCTGAATCCCCCCGTTCGTGGTCGACAGGGTAAAACCTTGCAGTTGCGCGATTGAAAAGCTGATCGGCAAGGAATTGTGTGATTCCACGTTTGACAAAGTGCCTGCTCGACGAACTGCGCGCAGACTATTTGGCACTATTGCCCATCGACATCCAATCATCTGCTTACCGTGACTGACGATCGATTCAAGGGCTTGCGCAAATGCCTTGCCACGGAGGGTGATGCGCCGTGGCAGCCTCGCTTGGTGTGCGCTGTGCCGGAGAGTGACCAGCGCGGCAGCATCAATGTGTGTTACTGGCAAGACGCAAGGGATTGAGCAGCCCGACCATCATGCCCATTGTGGGGCAACGACGGCCGACCGCTTGTGGCGCTACCATTGGCCCATTGATTGGAAGCCCTCATGAGCAGTTCCCACGACCATGCCCCCGCTCAAGCGCATGACCACCGCCACAGCCACGCACCGGCAAACTTCAACCGGGCATTTGCGATTGGCATTGTGCTCAACATCGGCTTTGTGCTCATCGAGGCGTTCTACGGCTGGCGCATCAATTCGCTGGCGCTCTTGGCCGATGCCGGGCACAACCTGAGCGATGTGGCCGGTTTGGTTCTGGCCTGGGGCGGCGCACTGGCGGTCAAGGTGTTGCCCAACGCGCGCCATACGTATGGCTTCAAACGAGCCACCATTCTGGCGGCGTTTGCCAATGCACTGTTGCTGCTGGTCGCCATGGGTGGCCTGGCCTGGGAGGCGGTTGGCCGCCTGAGTGCGCCGCAAGCCGCATTGCAGGCGCAAGGCGTGACCATCATGGTGGTGGCGGGCATTGGCATCCTGGTCAACACTGCCACCGCCTTGCTGTTCATGCGTGGGGGTGAAAGCGATCTCAACATTCGTGGTGCTTTTTTGCATATGGCGGCCGACGCCTTGGTGTCAGCTGGTGTGGTGGTCGCCGGCGCACTTACGCTGTGGATGGGCTGGGTCTGGCTCGACCCGGTGGTGAGTCTGCTCATTGCAGCGGTGATTGTGTGGGGCACGTGGGACCTGTTCAAGCAGTCGCTGCACCTGCTGTTTGACGGCGTGCCCGACAGCGTTGACCCGGCCGCCGTGCGCAGCCTGCTGCGGGGTCTGCCCGGCGTGGCCGATGTACATGACCTGCATGTGTGGGCCATGGGCACCAGCCACATTGCACTCACAGCGCATCTGGTTACCGATACGGCTGACCCTGGTGCGCTGTTGCAAGAAGCTGAAGAAGAACTGCATGAGCATTTTGAAATTCGCCACGTCACGCTGCAACTGGAAACGCCGGCTTATGCACAGAATTGCGCATTGCGGCCTGGCCTGGGGTGCCAGGCTTAACTGACCCCCGTTTCTTGCGATCATCGTGGCCATGCAAACACCAAGCGAACTCACCGACAGCCCGGATTTCACGCCGCTGGCAGCGGCCATACTGGACGATGGCAGCCTTGACAACGATGCCCGCTTGCTGGCTTTTGCCCTCCGCCAACAGCAGGCGGGTTTGCGTGTGCGTGGCCTCACCATGCGCCGCAGCGCGGGTGCTGCCGGTTGCAAAGCCGACATGGTGCTGGTGGACCTCGCCACCGGCGATGAATATCTGGTCTCGCAACCCTTGGGGCTGGGAGCCAGCGCCTGCCGCGCCGACACTCAGGGATTTGCCCGCGCCAGCCGGGTGTTGCGTGATGCACTCAGCCAGGCGCCTGACCTGGTGATCTGCAACCGCTTTGGCGGTCTGGAGTCCGAGGGTGAGGGTTTCGCCGCCGAGTTGCTCGACATCATGGCCAGCGGGATTCCGTTGCTGACCATGGTATCGCCAGTGCGGCTCGACGCATGGCTGCGTTTTTCAGGTCAAGCCACGGTCTTGACAGAGGTGCCCGCCAACTGGCAAAGCTGGCTGGATGCAACGCTGCTGCAGCGTCGGGTGCTTCAAGGTCAGTAGTTGCCGTGCACGCTTGCCATTTGCTTTTTTCATTAATTCAATAATTATTGAATCAATAAATCATGAACAAACAACTGGCCACTGGTATTTTTGAATCCCTCGCCTCGGGCGTGCGGCTCGACATCTATCGCCTGCTGGTCAAAACTGGTCCACAAGGTTTGGTCGCTGGTGAAATCGGCAGTGCCTTGGAGGTGCCGCCCACCAATCTTTCGTTTCATCTGAAAGCCCTGACCCATGCGCAACTGGTGACGGTGGTGCAGGAGGGCCGCTACCAGCGCTACCGTGCCAACTTGGGGCTGATGCAGGAACTCATTGCTTATTTGACGGCCGAGTGCTGTGCTGGACACCCTGAGCAATGTGCCGAGATCTCCCTGCAGTCGCTGTGCCCTTGAGTCGCTTTTCATACCCGCCGTCAGGAGCTTCAGCCAATCATGACCACCGAAATCTGCAATGTGCTGTTTTTATGCACGCACAACTCCGCGCGCAGCATCCTCACCGAAGCCATCCTGAACCACATTGGCCGGGGGCGACTCAAGGGCTTTTCAGCGGGCAGCAGCCCGCGAGACAACCAGCAGCCCAATCCACTGGGTTTGCAGGTGTTGCAGCAAGCCGGTATTTCCATCGAAGGGCTGCACAGCAAAAGCTGGGACGAGTTTGGCAAAGTGGACGCACCGCACATGGACCTGGTGATCACCGTGTGCGACAAAGCGGCAGGCGAGGTGTGCCCGTATTGGCCGGGCAAACCGGCCACCGCACGCTGGGGTTACCCTGACCCCTCTGCTGGTGATGGCTCGGACGCCCAGAAAACCGAAGCGTTTCGCCGGACCCTGCACGCCTTGAAACGTCGTCTGGAACTGCTGATCAGCCTGCCCATCGACAAGCTGGAAAAAACCATGCTGCAAAACTCCGCCCGCGAGTTGAGCCAGGCGTAAACCATGAGTGCCCAATGTGAAGTCACCGGCAAACGTGCTGCGGGCGTCTCGATGAGCGTGTTTGAGCGCTTCTTATCAGTCTGGGTGGCTCTATGCATCGTGGCAGGCATCCTGTTGGGTCAGTTCTTGCCCGGCGTGTTCCAGGCCATTGGCCGCATGGAGGTGGCACAGGTCAACCTGCCGGTGGGTGCGCTGATCTGGGGGATGATCATCCCGATGTTGGTCAAGGTGGATTTCTCAGCTTTGAGCGAGGTGCGCCAGCATGTCAAAGGCATCGGCGCATTGTGAATCGCTCCAAGGGGTGCTACGAGCGGGGATAGCTCGTCCCTTGATGCGATCACCGATTTCGGCGCCGGTGCAAATCAGTATTTCACATTCAGATCGTTGCTGTTGAAATGAGGCAACCATCGCCTGGCGGGGTCACGCCGCACGCCTTGCTGAACATCGCAACCGTAGCCGGGTGAAACTAACCGCACTGATGGAGCCAGTCAAGCTTCGGGTCCATCATTGCCATGGGTTGATCCATCCCATGGTTGCCTTGAATACAGACAGCAAAGCCCAATTCAGTCTTGTGCCTGGCCTGGACGGCGGAAGTCCTGGGCGACCCAGTCGCGCGCGCTGGCTTGGCTGAGTTTGAAGCTGGCCGCCACGC